>NZ_JBIVLI010000027.1:0-125492 GCF_044751205.1 Streptomyces sp. NPDC088732 | reverse complement strand
CGCAACGGCCCCCCGGCCCCCTGGCTCCCTGACGACGCCCAGCGACTCGACTTCGAAGCCGGCGACTGAGCAAGATCGTGTTACGAGCTCATAGGGTCGTGACCGTGGCTACGAGTGTGTGGCGGGCGATGGCGGGCAACCCCATCCGATTCGTCCGGTCGCGATGGCCGTGGCGCAGCCTGGCTTATGTGGTCAGTAGCGTGGCGGTCGTCTCGATCGCCTGGCTGGTTGTTTTGCCGCTGCTGCTTTTTCCGCCGCTGTTGCTGCTCGTCAGCGTAACGATCGGGGCGCTGGAGCGCCATCGGCTCGGCTTCATGGAGCCGGTGGCGGTTCGCGACCCGCACGCACCCGCGCCCCTGAGCGGCTGGGCGTGGGTGCGGCGGCGGGCGGCCGAGGCTGCCACCTGGCGCGAATTCGGCTATTGCGTGTGTCTGTTGTCGGTGCTTGCGCTCCTCGACCTCGCCGCGGTGTTCGTCCTGCTCATCTGCCTCCTCCTGCTGACGCTGCCGCTGTGGGTTGGGTTGGGCGCCGGCGTCCATGCGGACTTCCATATCGCCTTGGCCAGCTGGACGGTTGAGACTGTCGGGCAGGCGGGCGTCGTCGCCGGTCTGGTCGGGGTGCCCGCGACGGTGGTCACCCTGTACGGAATCAGCGTGCTCGGCGGTGCCCAGGCCGCCTTCGCCAAGTGGTTGCTCGCGCCCACCGGCACCGAGATGAACCGTCAGGTGGAGGAGCTGGCCCGGTCGCGCAGCCGGTTGGTCAACGCCTTCGAGGCCGAACGCCGTCGGATCGAGCGAGACCTGCACGACGGCGCGCAGCAGCACCTGGTTCTCCTGACGATGAAGCTGGGTCTGGCCGAGCGGCATATGGCCGACACAGAAGGACGCGCCGGTGAACTCGTCGGCGAGGCTCACGAGCAGGCTCGCCTGGCACTCACGACCCTCCGGGACCAGATCCGCGGCATCCATCCTCAGGTCCTCACCGATTTCGGGCTGATCGAGGCGGTACGCGAACTCGCCGAACGGTCTCCGATTCCGGTCGAGGTCGACCTCGACCTGCCCGGCCGGCTGCCGCCCGAGATCGAGGCCACCGCCTACTTCGTGGTCTCGGAGGCCCTGACCAACGTTGTACGACACGCCGCGGCCACTCGTATCCAGATCAGTGGCAGACTCGCTGAACAACGGCTGGCGCTGACAATCGTTGATGACGGCAGGGGCGGCGCTGAACCGTCACTGGGCACAGGCATCCGGGGACTGGCCGACCGAGTGGCCGTCGTGGCTGGCACCCTGGAGATCAGCAGCCCACAAGGAGGACCCACTACAGTGCGGATCGACCTGCCATGTCGCTACGAGTAGTGCTCGCCGAAGACGCCACGCTCATGCGGGCCGGACTCGTCAGCCTGCTCGAAGGACTCGGCCACACCGTGGTGGCGGCGGTCGGCGACGGTGACTCGATGTTGGCGGCCGCCCGAGAGCACCGACCCGACCTGGTCATCACCGATGTCCGCATGCCGCCCAGTTTCACCGACGAAGGGCTGCGTGCCGCGGTGACACTACGCGCCGGCGACCCGAGCGCGGCGGTCCTCGTGCTGTCGCAGTACGCGGCCACCGCGTATGCCGCTGAACTGCTCGGCCCGTCAGGTCGGGCCGGAGTTGGCTACCTGCTCAAGGACCGCGTCGGCGAGGTCGCCGACTTCGCCGACGCGGTGTCGCGGGTCGCGGCCGGCGAGACCGTCATCGACCCCGATGTGGTACGGCAGTTGCTGAACCGCCGACGCACGACCAACCCACTCGACCGGTTGACGACACGGGAACGGGAGGTGCTCGGGCATATGGCCGAAGGACACAACAACACGTCCATCGCCCGAACGCTCGGAATCAGCGACGCCGCAGTGGCCAAACACATCGGCAACATCTTCACCAAACTCGACCTCCCCGAGGCCGACGGCCACCGCCGGGTACTCGCCGTCCTGACCTACCTGCGAAGCTGACCGCACCCGAGTCGGCAACGGTTGCGTTCGCGCCGGTTGGAGTGGTGACTACACCGACTACGTATCGGGTGACCTCCCCGAAGACACCCCGCTGACGCTGCGCGCGTACGTCGTGAAGGGCGGAGAGGTCGCGTATTCGCTGGGAAAGACCGTGTACTCCTGACCGGAGGCCCGGGGGAGTAGCAGCCCCACGCGTGACGCGTGCCGCGTGCCGCGTCGGTCACGTGGATCAGGGAAGGTCGCCAGTGTCGACGGCAGGTCACCGACCGCGCGATGCCCATTGAAGCTCCGTTCAGTGCAGGCGACTTGGTAGTTCACCTGCACCGACCGGAGCTTTGTTGCGTGCGTGACGGCCTCTGCCGCAGTAGAAGGTTGAGCAACGTCTCGCGGGGCGAACGCGGGCCGGGACGCGTCGCCGGCGGTCACCTCTCGACCATGGCCCACTGTTCATCCGTCAGGCTCCGGCGGGCAGGCCGACGGTACGAACTCCCTCACACACCACCGCTGTTGCTCGTGGACCCGGGGTGTGCGGCCCGGCCGTGTGGTGGGACGGAGAAGGCCTGAAGAATTCTTGGTGGGTGGTACATCCCTTTGTCCCTCCCGGATGTCCAATGCGTCGACGGCTGATTCCCGCCGTCAATCCGCAGGAACACATGGGGGCATACGTTTTGAAAAGCGCCATAAAAATGACATCTCGCGTGGTCACGGTGGCCGTCACCGCGGGAGGGCTGCTGTCCGCGGGGGTGCTGACCGCCCCCGCCCAGGCCGCGACTCTTCCGGTGCCCGCGATCACCGCCAAGGGCGGTTTCGTGATGAACTACGCGACCGGCAAGACCCTCTTCCAGAAGTCCGCCGACGTCCGTCGTTCCACCGGCTCGACGACCAAGATCATGACTGCGCGCGTCGTGCTCGCCCAGCCCCATCTCAACCTCGACGCCAAGGTCACGATCCAGAAGGCGTACAGCGACTACATCGTCGCCAAGGGCGCCTCCTCAGCGCACCTGGTCGTCGGCGACAAGCTGACCGTCCGTCAGTTGCTGTACGCGATGCTGCTCCCGTCCGGCTGCGATGCGGCCTACGCCCTCGCCGACAAGTTCGGCACCGGCACCTCGCGGGCAGCGCGGGTCAAGTCGTTCATCGGCAAGATGAACTCGACGGCCAAGACCCTGGGCCTGAAGAACACCCACTTCGACTCGTTCGACGGCATCGGGAACGGGGCGAACTACTCGACGCCGCGCGACCTCACCAAGCTCGCCACCAGTGCGATCAAGTACATCAACTTCCGCACCGTGGTGAAGACGAAGTCGACCAAGCAGAAGGTGACCACGAAGAGTGGCGGCTACCGCTACATGACGTGGACCAACACCAACACCCTGCTCGGCAGCTACGCCGGAACCATCGGCATCAAGACCGGCTCCGGCACGGCCGCCAAGTACTGCCTGGTCTTCGCCGCGACCCGGAACGGCAAGACGGTCATCGGCACCGTTCTCGCCTCCTCCTCGGCGACCAGCCGGGCGTCGGACGCGACGAAGATGATGAACTACTCCTTCAAGAAGTAGTCAGGCCTGCCTGACGAAGGGTCTGCTCACGGCCGCGCGGTCACGGGCAGACCCTTTGCCGTTCGCCGGCGGTACGGCCGGCCGAGGTCACTCGTCCGGGACGATCCATGTCCGGGCGAGGTCCGCGACCCAGCCGGCCGCCGCTTCGGGTGCCGGCGGGGGCGTGCCGACGACGACGATCTCCGAGACGCCCGCCGCGGCGAGACCGGGCAGCTGCCCCGGCGTGCCGTCGGTCAACGCGACGGCGATGGTGAATCCATCGAGGGAGCGGCCCGTGCGGGCGCACTCGTCGGCGAGGACGGCCACATGCGCGGGGACGTCGGCCGCCGCGACGTAGAAGCCGTACCAGCCGTCGGCGTGCCGCGCCGCGCGGCGCAGGGCGACGTCGCTGTTGCCGCCTACCACGACCGGGAGCCGGCCGCCGCGCACCGGTTTCGGATTGACCCGGATCGCCTCGAAGGCGGTGAACTCCCCGGCGAAGGAGGCCGGATCCTCGGCCCACAGGACTCGCATCGCGGCGAGGTACTCCTCGGCGCGCCGCCCGCGCCCGGCGAAGGGGACCTCGAGCGCCGCGAACTCCTCGGCCGACCAGCCGGCCCCGAGCCCGAGCGTGAACCGCCCGGCGGAGAGCACGTCGAGCGTGGCGGCCTGTTTGGCGACCACGACGGGGTTGTGCTCGGGCAGCAGGAGCACACCGGTGGCGAGTCCGATGCTGCTGGTGACGGCGGCCGCGTAGCTCAGGGCGAGGAGCGGGTCCAGCCAGTCCGCGTCCGCGGGCACGGCGATCCGGCCGTCGGCGGAGTAGGGGTAGCGGGAGTCGGGCGCGTCCACGAGGACCACGTGCTCGCCGCACCAGAGCCGGGCGAAGCCGTGCGTCTCGGCGGCCGCGGCCACCGCCTTGATGATCTCCGGACGGGCACCGTCACCGATGCCGAGTGCCTGCAGCCCCACGCGCATCCGCCACCTCCTGGCGTCACCGTAAGCACGGCGCACGGGCGCCGTCGGGTGACATGGCAGGCCGGGTGCCGAGGCCGTGCGCAGCGTCACCCATGCGGCCGAGGCGGCCGCCCGGGTGCGCGCCATGGCACCCGCGGACCGGGGAGGGCCGCGGGACTCCGGACCTTGTCGAGCAGCGCCGTCCATGCGGGCAGGAGGAGCAGGGCGAAGGCGGCCGTCCAGGCCGTGATCGTCGTCGAGATGAACACCATGCCGGACAGCGGATCCTCCTGGCACGCCGGGTGGCTGACGCCCCAGCGAACGCAGGCGAAGTGGTCGCGTGAGAGGAACGAGGCGAAGGGGAGCAGCAGCCCCGCTCCGATCACGGCGAGCACGCCGTGCAGGGCGCGCAGGTCGAGGTGCGCGCCGCGCCGTGCGGCGAAGAATCCGGCGGCCAGTTGCAGCAGCATCGCGACGGGCACCGTGTAGAGGGTGAACACCGAACCGAGCCACTGGATCGGCCACGGGAGGACCAGGGCACTGTCCACGTGCACCGTCCACAGTGCGAAGCCAGCGGCCCCACCGAACACGACGACGCCCACCAGCGCCCGCATCGGACGCAGGCGCTGGGGCGCGAGGAGCGCCGCGGACGCCTCCGCGGACGGGGACCGGAGCAGAAACCGTCGGGCACCCGCCGTATGCGCGTCGTCCCTGCCGCGGGCGAGGAGCCGTGCCCAGAACGGCGCTGCCAGCGGCACCGCGGCGGTGGCGGCGACCACCGCGATCACGGCCGGCGGGGGAGGGAGGACGACGGCCATGGAGAACACATAGCCGAGGTAGTCCAGCGGTGTGGGCAGCAGGTTCAGCGGACTCGGCATGGTCAGCAGGGAGAAGCCCGGTTGCCCCAAGGGACGGACGTGGCCGAGCCAGATGCCCAGCAGTGCCACGGCCGCCGCGCAACAGCAGGCGATCGGCAGGTACGGACGGCGGGCGGCCAGCACGACCGGCGCCCAGGCGCGGGCGGTGACCGCGTTCCACCGTACGAATGCGTAGCCGGAGGCGGCGAAGAGCAGCCACAACGCCACCTGCACCGGGGGGGAGTCGGAGACCCCCAGGGCCAGGGCCGTACGGTGCTCCTCGTCCCCGAACGTGCCCAGTGCGAGGCCGCAGCCCACGGCCAGCCCGGTGGAGTGGGCCCCCGCCCACCTGGTGCGGTTCAGATGTGCGCCCAGCGTGGCGCGCCAGATGCCCGCGGCCACGCTGCCGCCCAGCAGTACGGCGGGGACCAGGGTGCGCGGCACGCTGTCGCGGTCGGTCAGCCCGATCGCGTCGCCGGTCCACTGCGCCACCGGGAGGTAGACCAGCGAGCAGGACAACGCCAGTCCGAAGGCGTCCCAGGGGGAGAAGCGGAAGAGCAGGCCGGTGTCGCCGAGCGCGGCCAGCCGTTTCGCGGCGGAAGGATGCGTGCGGCGGAGCAGCCGCCGGCGGGGTGCGGTCCGCTCGTGGACGTGCTGCGCGGCGAGCAGGCGCCGCAGGGAGTGGGCGCCGCGTGTCCACAGCGCGACCCGGGCGTCCGCGTACAACTCGCGGCTGCGCAGTACCGCGCCGACGGAGTGCGCGACCGTGACCGCGAGAGCGCACTGGGCGCCGATGAGCAGCGTCCCGAAGACCGCACTGCTCGGCAGCAGCAGCCAGCTCACCAGCAGGGCGAACGGCGCCGTCACCGCCATCGGGACGGCCACGGCGAAGAGGAACAGCCGGTGGCAGATGAGGGTGAGGAACGCGATGTCCACATCGCGATTGCGCAGGTGCGCGAGTTCGTGCAGGACGATCGCGCGGAACGCCTCGGGATCGAGGTCGTGCAGACGCAGCAGGCCGCCACTGAGCATCACGTAGCGTCGGCCGACTCTTCCGAAGGCGAGTCCGGTGGGACGCTGGTCCCGCCGGTCGACGACGAAGCGCACCGCGCACCGCGGTTCGGCCAGGGCTGTCAGTTCGGTGAGCGTGTCCTGGATGCCCGGGTGCGCGTCGGGCCGGAAGGGCCGCAGCCGGCGGCGGCGCAGCCGGTGGACGGGCAGGAACCAGTAGGTGATGCCGACGCCCAGCCAGAGCGCGGCGAAGGCCGCCAGTTCCACGGTACTTCCGCCGCCGCCGAGGTCCGACAGCCCGCAGCGGCGGGCGAACGCCTCGGGATCGGACGCGGCGCCGGCGAAGTTCCTCGACGCGCAGTCGAGCACCTTGGTCAGCGAGTCCACGCTGCCGCCGCCCAGCGTGAGGTACGCCGTGGTAGTGGCGAGCGAGCCGAGTTCCGCCGCCATCGCCACCGACGTGCTCATGATCAGCAACGCGAAGCGCAGGGAGGTGCCGGAGGGCAGCCGGAACGGGTGCTGCATCCCCTGCATCGCCGCCGAGCGGCCGGCCCCGGCTCCGCTCGACACCACCGTCACGAGGGCGCTTCCTCCGCCCCGCCGCCGTCCGCGGACCGGCCGGCCGCTTCCGGAGCCGCCGTGTCCCGGCCCGCGACGACCCCGCCCAGGACGGCGTCGGCGAGGAGTCCCGCCTGGTCCGGCGACAGACCCAGCCTGACCCCGTTGTCGTAGGCGACACGCCGCAGCAGGTCGAGGTCCCACGGTTCCTGTCCCACCGGCGCCGTGGACCGGGCGGGGCCCGGTGCGGCGAACGGATTGTCCGCGACATCGTCCTGACCACCGACGGCCTCACCGTCCGGGGCGGCGTCCGGGCGGTCCTCCTCCCGTGCTCCGCGCCTGTGCCACCAGCCCCGCCGGTGCGCCTCGCGCAAACGGTCGGTGGCGATGGTTCCGACGACGGACGTCGCGACCGGCAGGGCGAAGAGCGTCCAAGAGCCCACGGCGAGGGCCTCGATCCCGATGCCCAGCGGCTCGGCACGTGCCTTCCAGGGCGCTCGGGCCGGGTCCTCGAAATAGGCGTCGGCCGTCTCCTCGAAGTACGGCAGCTCCGGCGGGGCCAACCGCCGCACGGCCTCACGGGCCAGCTCCCGCGTTCTCGCCGTCTCGCACCGCACCCACCAGCGGGCCCCGTCCCCTCGTCGCCACCGTGTCAACGGGAGTATTCCCCCAACTCCCCTTACCCGCAGGCTCGTCGGGAAAGCCCCCTGGACCCCGTGGGGTGCTGAACACCGCAGCGTAGTAGGCGTGTTGACAGAAATGAAAGATCTGTACATGGCTTTGCCGGAGGTGATCGAATCGCGGTCGACCATCAACCATGGGAGGTGCCGTGCGGCGACCAGTTGCGCGAAGATCGGGAACGGCGGTCATGGGCGTCACAACTGCCCTCGTCGCCGCTTTGATGACGCCCAGTCAGGCGCTCGGGGCGTCTCCAGGACCCCCGTCCCCAGCCGTACCCGCCGGGCGGACCCCTGGGCCGGCGGCGACCGTCACGCTGATCACCGGCGACAAGGTGACCGTGACGCCCGGCCCGGCCGGGACACCCGCCTCGGTGAGCGTGCAACGCCCGCCCGGGGCCACGGGATCGGTCCGGGTGCTCGCCGACGGCTCCGACACCTACGTCTATCCCGACGACGTCGTGCCCTACATCGCGTCGGACCGGCTCGACCGGCGGCTGTTCAATGTCACCCAACTGGTGGCCCAGGGGTACGACGACGCCCGCGCCCGCGAACTCCCCCTCATCGTCAGCCACCTGAAGTCGGCGGCCGCCAGGAGATCCTTCGCCGCGCTGCCCGGGGTCGAGGCCGGAATCGACCTCCCGTCGATCAACGGAGAGGCTCTGCTCGCCGGCCGGTCGCGGGCGGCGCAGTTCTGGTCGGCGCTCACCGGCACCGGCACCGAGCGTCAGAAGAACCGTGCGTCCGCCGGTCAGCGCCTGCCGGACGGGCCGTCCTTCGCGTTCGGCGTGGACCGGATCTGGCTCGACGGCAAGGCGGAGGCCTTCCTCGCCGACACCACCGCGCACATCGGTGCCCCCACGGCCTGGGCCGCAGGCACCACCGGTACCGGGGTCAAGGTCGCCGTACTGGACACCGGCGCGGACACCGCGCACCCCGATCTCGTGGACCGCGTGGTCGCCACCGAGAGCTTTGTTCCCGACCAGGACGTCACCGACAGGGACGGCCACGGCACCCACACGGCGTCGACCGTGGCCGGCACCGGCGCCGCCTCCGGCGGCAAGGAACGGGGCGTCGCCCCTTCCGCCGACCTGATGGTGGGCAAGGTGCTCGACAACGACGGCGTCGGCCAGGAGTCCTGGATCATCGCGGGCATGGAGTGGGCGGCGCGGACCGAGCACGCCAAGGTCGTCAACATGAGCCTCGGCAACCGGTACCTCACCGACCAGTCCGACCCGATGAGCCAGAGCCTGAACGCCCTCAGCGCCGAGACCGGCGCGCTGTTCGTCGTCGCCGCCGGGAACGCGGGACCCTCCCCGTACAGCCTGTCGGCACCGGGGACGGCGGACGCCGCGCTGACCGTGGGAGTGGTCGACACCTCCGACCGGCTCGACCCGCGGTCCAGTTCCGGGCCCCGCGGGCTCGACGACGGCCTCAAGCCCGACATCACCGCCCCCGGCATCGACGTGCTGGCGGCCCGCTCCCAGTACGCGGCCTCGGGCGAGGGCTACTACCAGACCCTCAGCGGCACTTCCATGGCCGCTCCCCACGTGGCCGGCGCGGCCGTCCTGCTGGCGCAGCAGCATCCCGACTGGACGGGCCGGCAGATCAAGGACGCTCTGATGAGCTCCAGCGTCCGGACACCCGCCTACACGCCCTACCGGGCGGGCACCGGGCGGGTCGACGTGGCGGCGGCCTACGACGCGCCCGTCGTCGCGACCGGCTCGGTGGACGCCGGACTCGTCCAGTGGTCGAGCTCCGGGACCCAGCCGGTGGCACGCGAGATCGTCTACACCAACACCGCGGACCACCCCGTCGCCCTGGACCTGTCCCTCGATCCGGGCGACTCGGCGGCTGGGGTGTTCGCCCTGGCCTCGGACCACGTCGATCTGCCGGCACACGGCTCCGCACGGGTCGGCCTCACCGCGGACCCGAGGGGCCGGGCCGCAGGCCAGTACTCCGCCCAGGTCCTCGCCCGTGACGGCAGCGGTGCCGTCCTCGCACACACAGCCGCGGGCGTCAGCGTCGAACCCGAGCGTTACAACCTCACCGTGCGGATGAAGGACCGCTCCGGCAGGCCGATGGGCGGCTTCATCGAGATCCGGAGCACCAAGGGCTCGTCCTTCGCCGAGGTGCCCGAGGACGGGACGCTGACGCAGCGTCTGGCGCCCGGCCCCTACACGGTCCTGACCTTCGCCGAGGTGGAGGGCACCCACGGCCCCCACTCCCTCGGGGTCGCGCTGCTCGCCGCGCCGGAGGTCGACCTCACCACGGACCGCGAGGTGCCGCTCGACGCCTCACGGGCACGCCAGGTGCGGGCGATCACGCCCAAACCCAGCGCCGTCGTCAGCAGCAGGCTCGAGATCTACCGGTCCTTCACCTCGGACAAGCCCACCGCGGGCGACGGCGGCCTCGTCGAGTCGGTCTTCCCGGACTCCCGCTACGACAGCCTCTGGGCACTTCCCACCGACGACCACTCGGTGAAGAAGGGCAGCTTCGTCTTCACCACCCGGCTCCGTACCCAGCAGACACCGCTGACCATCGCCTACGACGACCGCACGCTCGACGACGCCCTCGTGCAGCGCGGGTCGCCGCCGCTCCCCGAGGGCAACACCCGCTTCGACACCGTCTTCGCCGGGACCGGATCCGCCGGCGAGTACGCGGGGGTACCGGCCCGCGGCAGGGCCGTCGTCGTACGCGCCGGCAGTGAGGTGCCGCCGAGCGACCAGGCGGCGGCGGCGCACGAAGCCGGCGCGGCGATGCTGCTGGTGGTCAACGACGGCACGGGCAGGAAGAACGACTGGTACGGCGACCCCGACAACGTCACGGCCGGGCCGCTCCCGGTCGCGTCGGTCACGCAGGACGAGGGGGAGGCCCTCATCCGCGACATCGCGGCCTCCCGCAAGCAGCGGGTGCGGCTGGCGATCGAGGCCCATCCCGCACCGGAGTACCTGTACGACCTGGTCGACTACCACTCCGGAAGCGTTCCCGAAGATCCCTCCCTCGTCGCGGATCCGGGCGCCCTCGCGCGTCTCGACCTCGACTTCGCCCAGCCGCCCGGGAAGCGCGCCACCGAGACGCGGGTCGACTACCCGCCGTACCTGTGGGGCGCCGCGAGCCAGACCAGCGGGGACTCCGTCGCCCCCGGCGAGCGCACCGACTGGGTCTCCGCGGGCGGCAACGTCAGATGGCAGCAATTCGCCTACCTGCCCGGCTGGATGGGGTCGGGCAACCTGCCGACGGCCTACCGGCCCGGCAGCAAGCAGGACGAACGCTGGCTCGGCCCCGTCGTCCGTCCACGCCTCCTCGACAACGACCTCCCCGTCCGCGACGAGACGTCCCTCTCGTTCTACGTCGGCGGCTTCGGCGACTCCGGTACGGCGCACACGGGCAGCGCCGAGTACGGAACCGCCATGTCGCAGCACGTCGAGCTCTACCAGGGCGAACGGCAACTGCTCAGCACCGACAGCTCCTACGTGTACGCCTACGACCTGGACCCGGGGACGCTGCCGTACCGGCTCGTCGCCGACACCACCGGGGACACCGGGTTCAGCCCCTACTCCACCGCCACCCGCACCGAATGGAGGTTCACCTCGGGCGCCTCGGCCCCCGGGACCGTTCCGCTGGCCCAACTGGACTACGCGGCGGACCTGGACGCCGCCGGCCGTGCGCGGCGCACGGCGGACCTCGCCATCACCCCCGTCCTGCCGGGCATCGCTCCCGCCGAGGACGCCGTCTCCGGCGCAGGGCTGGAGGTCTCCTACGACGACGGCGCCACCTGGCACCGGCAGGACCTCCAGGAGAAGAAGGGGACGTGGCGGACGTCCCTGCGGGCTCCCTCCGGGGCCGACTTCGTGTCGCTCCGGGTGACCGCCGACCAGCGGTCGGGCACCTCGGTGACGCAGACCGTCATTCGGGCCTTCGGACTCGTATGACGTGAGCGGGGGCCGGGGCCGGTGCACACCGGCCCCGGCCCCCGGGATGCGGCCGCCCCTGACCCGAGGCACCCTGTCGGGGGAGGAGCGGCACCCGCGTGCCGCCTCCCGGCAACTCGCGCGGAAACGCCCTGCACGCTTGACATCCACGGAGGTGAGAAGGCCGGTGGGCGGTGTGATCGTGGCAGGAGTCGACGGTTCGGAGTTCAGTTCCGCGGCAGTGGCGGAAGCTGCCCGGGAAGCCCTGTCGCGCCGCGCGGAGCTGCGCGTGGTGCATGCGCTTGTGCCGCCGCCCATGCCGGCGCACGTGCCCATGGATCCCTCCCCTCTGGGACCGCCGGCGACCGTGTTCCAGGACGCGGCCGAGCGCGTGGTCCGCGAGTCGGTGGAGCTCGCCAGGCGCACTGCGCCCCAGGTGAATGTCACGGGGACCGTGCTGCAGGGGGATGCGGTGTCGGTCCTGGAACTGCAGTCGCGTACCGCGGATCTCGTGGTCGTCGGACCCCGGGGCACGGGTGGGTTCATCGGGATGCTGCTGGGCTCGACGGCGGTGTTCCTGGCCGCTCACGGACAGTGTCCGGTGATGGTGGTGCGGGAGCAACCGGCCCCGTCAGGGCCGGTCGTGCTGGGCGTCGACGGATCCCCCGCCGGAGCCAAGGCGGTCGACTTCGCCTTTGCCGAGGCGGAGCTGCGCGGAGCGGAACTCGTCGCCCTGCACGCGCACAAGGGCCGACCCGGCACGGCGGACGAGAGCATGGATACAACCGCGGTACTCGCGGGGCACCGGCAGAGCCGTCCCGACGTCCCGGTGCGGCACGCGGTGGTGCACGGCGACCCCCGCGAGGCACTGATCGACGCCGGCAGGACGGCGTCGCTCACGGTCGTCGGCTCGCGGGGCATGGGCGGATTCAGGGGGTTGCTCCTGGGTTCGGTGAGCCAGGCCCTGCTTCAGCACGCCCACTCTCCCGTGGCTGTCGTCCGCGGAACCGGGTAGGCGCCTGGCACGTCGCGCTCCCGGCGGGCAGTCCGGGCCCAGCGGGCGGGGGCTCGCGGAGTCGCGGAGTGCGGGTGAGGACGCGAGCTTGCGACGGGGTGAGCGTGTGCAGCGACATGATGTGCGGCGGCCTACGCCGGGTCTGGGCCGGCTCACCGGGCTGTTCGGCGGTCTGGTGCGGGGCGTCGACGCGGCCGTCGGCATGCTGTACGTACTGCCGCCGGGGGAACACGCGCTTCAGCTGGTGGCGCTGTCCGGGATGTCCCGGCGGATAGCCGCCCTGTGGGCGCGGATCGGGATCGACGATGCGACTCCGCTGTCGGAGGCGGTGAGGGAGCGTTCCCCGGTCTGGGTGGGCAGCCCCCACGACATGGCCCGGCGGTATCCCCGGATCGGGCTGGTGGCCCCTTACGAAACGGTCGTGGCGGCCGCACCCTTCACCGGCGACGATGCGGTGTGGGGCGGCGTGTGCCTGGTGTGGCCGGCCTGGCACCCCCCGGAGCTCGACCAGCGCGAGCGTGAGGCGATCGAGGACTTCTGCCGCGGGGCGACACGGGTGCTGGAGGAGGCCGCTCGGCACGGGTATCCGCTGCTGCCGGGCGCACAGCCGGTGGTCCTGGGGCCGAACCGTCCGCGGACGCCGAGCCGGGCCGAGGCGCTGGCCGCGTACGACTTCACGGACCGCCTGCCGGTGGGCTGCCTGGCGCTGGACCTGGACGGCCGGATCCGCTTCCTCAACGCCGCGGCCGGTGAACTCCTGGGTGCGGGGGTCGCGGACCTGCTGGGATCCCGCCCCTGGGAGCGGCTGCTGTGGCTGAGCGAGCCGACGTTCGAGGACCGCTACCGGACGGCGCAGATGAGCCGGAGACCGACCGGGTTCACCGCGCTCCGGCCACCTGACCAGCGGATCTCATTCCAGCTCTATCCCGGGGCCACCGGCGTCAGCGTTCGCTTGACAGCCGTGGCGGACGGTGCCGTCGAGCCGGGCGACGAAACGGGCTCTTCCGATGGGCGCGGCGCCCTCGGGGCATTGTCCTTGTATCAGCTGATGTATCTCGCGGCGGCCCTGACCGAGGCCGCCGGGGTGAAGGACGTCGTCGACCGCGTCACCGCCCAGCTGGTACCCGCATTCGAGGCTCAAGGGCTCGGGCTGATGATGGTCGAGGACGGTCGCCTGCGCATCGCCGGCCACCGCGGATACACAGATGCGTTCATGGCCCGCTTCGACGGCGAGCCGCTGTCCGGTCCCACCCCCGCCGCCCGGGTGGTGACGGCACAGACCCCGACCTTCTTCACCAGCTTCGCCGACTTTCAGCGTGCCTATCCGCAGGCTCCCCGCTACAGCGACCGCGACGCGTGGGCGTTCCTGCCCCTCATCGCTTCCGGAAGGCCCACCGGCCTGCTGGTGCTCTCCTACGACCGGCCCCGCTCCTTCTCCCTGGCCGAACGAACCATCCTCACCTCGTTGGCCGACCTGATCGCACAGGCCCTGGACCGCGCCCGCCTCTACGACGTCAAACACCAACTCGCCCGCACCCTGCAGACCGGCCTGCTTCCCCAGGACCTGCCCGTCATCCCCGGCCTGCGGATCGCCGCCCGCTACCTGCCCGCCGGCCACGGCACCGACATCGGCGGTGACTTCTACGACGTCATCAGCTGCGACGCCAACGGCGCGGCCGCCGTCATCGGCGACGTGCAGGGCCACAACATCCAGGCCGCGGCCCTCATGGGACAAGTGCGTACGGCCGTCCACGCGCATGCCACCGCCCGCACCTCCCCGGGCGAAGTCCTCACCCGCACCAACCGCCTCATGGCCGATCTCAACGCGGGCCTGTTCACCAGCTGCCTGTACGCCGACCTCGACCTGGCGGGCCACTGCGCCCGCGTGGCCACGGCAGGGCACCTCCCACCCCTGATCCGGCACCCCGACGGCCGCACCGAGGTCCTGCACATCGCGCCCGGGCTGCTGCTCGGTATCACCACGGAAGCCGAATACCCCACCACCGACGTCCCGCTGCCGCCGGGAACGGTGCTGGTCCTGTACACCGACGGCCTGGTCGAAGTGCCGGGCGCCGACATCGAGCACACCACCGCCGAGCTCGCGCGCCACCTCACCTCGGCAGGGGACCAGGACGTGGACCGCCTCGCCGACGTCCTTCTCCACCACGCCTTGGAGACGGTGCCGGGCACCGACGACATCGCACTCCTGCTCATCGCCGTCACGCGCTGAGCTGCTCGCCGGGATCAGGGGCGCAGGCCGCCGATGGCCAGTTCCATGAGGCGCTGCGCCTGGGCCGCGCCGTGGGGGCTGTCCGGTGTGCGCCACAGACAGCTCATCAGCATGATCACGTCGGTGGGGTCGATGCCGGGGCGCACCTCGCCGGCGCGTTCGCACGCGTCGAGGAGTTGTCCGACGGCGGCGGTGACGGGGGGCCACGAGTCGCTGACGACCTGCTGTGCGGCGGCGGAGTGCAGTGCCTCGCCGAGGTCGTGCTTGATGCGCACATACGCGGTGAGGCTGGTGAACCACTGCCGCAGCGCGTCGAGCGGGGCGTGGGCGGCCAGCACATCGGCGACGGAGTCGACCAGGCGGCCGATGTCGTGCTGGTAGACCTCCAGGATCAGCGCCTCACGTGTGGGGAAGTGCCGGTAGAGCGTGCCCGGTCCGATGCCCGCGCGCTTGGCGATCGAGTTGAGCGAGGCGTCCGGGGACTCGGCGAGTACGTCGTGGGCGACCTGGAGGATCACCTGCCGGTTCTTCCGGGCGTCGGAGCGTTGCGTCGCGGGGTCGGGCACGGGTCCTCCAGGCGTGCGGGCAGTGCTGTTTGCGATCCGGAGAGGTCTCCGGTAGCGTCGCGGGCATCAATCGGAGAGATCTCCGGTTCTCTTCCTCCCTCATTGTAGGAGCCTCCCCGTGCGCTGCATCAAGCTCGGCCGCACCGGCCTCGACGTCACCCCGGTCGCCATCGGCGCCATGACCTACGGCGAACCCGACCGCGGCCACCCCGTCTGGTCCCTCGACGAGGAGGCCGCCCGCCCCCTCGTCAAGCACGCCCTCGAGGCCGGCATCAACTTCTTCGACACCGCCAACCTGTACTCCTACGGCTCCAGCGAGGAGATACTCGGGCGCGCCCTGCGGGACTTCGCGAACCGCGACGACGTCGTCGTCACCACCAAGGTCCGCCACACCATGCGTCCGGGCAGCCCCAACAGCGGCGGCCTGTCCCGCAAGGCGATCATGACGGAGATCGACCACAGCCTGCGCCGCCTCGGCACCGACTACGTGGACGTGTACATGATTCACCGCTTCGACAACGACACTCCGCTGGAGGAGACCCTGGAGGCCCTCGACGACGTCGTGAGGGCCGGGAAGGCCCGCTACCTCGGCGCGTCCTCCATGTACGCCTGGCAGTTCGCCAAGGCCCTGCACCTCCAGGAGCGCAACGGCTGGGCCCGGTTCGTCACCATGCAGGACCACTACAACCTGCTCGCCCGCGAGGAGGAACGCGAAATGCTCCCGCTCTGCGCCGACGAGGGTGTCGCCACCATGATCTGGAGCCCCCTGGCCCGCGGCCGTCTCGCCCGCCCCTTCGACCAGGCGAACGCCGGTGAGCGCGCCGCGACCGACGGCGCCTACGCCGACCTGCTCTACAAAGCCACCGCCGACAGCGACCGCGCCGTCATCGACGAGGTCGGCGCCGTCGCCGAGGCCCACGGGGTGTCCCGCGCCCAGGTCGCCCTGGCCTGGCTGCGCCGCAACCCCGTCGTCGCGGCCCCGGTCGTCGGCGCCCGTACGACGCAGCAGATCGACGACGCCGTCGCCTCCCTCGACCTCGACCTGACCGACGAGCAGGCCCGCCGGCTGGAAGCCCCCTACACGCCCCGTCACGACTTCCAGGGCGTCTCGGACGCACGCGAACTCGAGCGCATCAAGGCCCGCATCCCCGGCTACGACAACATCTGACGCCGGGTCGCACTCCCGGGAGGACGAACGGCCGCGCCGGATCAGAATCCGACGGCCTCCCGCAGAAGAAGCACGGTGCCGCGTCCCGGGCGCGGTTCCGCGTTGAGCACGAGCAGCCGGCTGATGGCGCTGGGCATCCCGTACACCGCCTGGGCACGGGCGTTCTCCAGCGGGAGCGCGTGCTCCTCGACGCGGCGCAGCGCCGTCTCCAGGTCCGGCACCACCTTCTGGGCGCCGACGATCCAGATCGCGTGCGCGGCGCCGCCGGCGTTGGCCGGGAGCTGACTGCCGCTGCCCGAGGCGAGCACGAGCGAGCCGGTCTCGGTGACCGCGGCGACGCTGTTGACGACGACATCGGGGCCGGCGAGCAGCTTGCGGATCTCGTCGGCGCGGGTCGCGCGGTCCAGGGCCAGGACACGCGGCCTGACGGCGTCGTACCGGCCGCCGGTGTTGAGGTCCTCGTCGATGCCGGACAACCGCAGGGTCTCGCTGGCGCCGGTGAGCACGCTGGAACCCTCGGGGACCAGGTCCTTGACGCGGACACGCGCGGCCGCGACGTCGTCGAGGACCTCGGCGGCGAAACCGTTGGCACGCAGCGCGGCCGCGACCCGCTCCAGTAGCTCCGCCGGAGCCGGGTCCGTGAAGGAGGCGGTCGGAGCCGGTACGGTCCCGGAGTCCCGCGCCGCACGGGGTGCCGTGCCGGCCAGCGGGGAGGTGTCGAGGTACCTGATCTCGTAGACCCGCTCGGCGAACCTCCAGCCCTCCGCGGTGCGCTCGTAACGGTCGTGGTAAATGGCGTAGTTGAGACCCTGGCGGCCGTCCAGGGTACGCGCGAGCTCCTGGATGGAGGCGCGGCCGGTCGCCGTGTCCCCGTCGAGTCGGATCGTGCCGGGATGCGTGGTCTGCACGAAGAAGTCCCACTGGCTCTGCAGCCGCTCGCCCCCGGCACGGATCTCCTCGCGGCCGCGGAACTCGGCGGGGATGTTGGGCATGCGCAGGACACCGTCCGGTGTGAACAGCGCTGCCAGCCGCGGCCGGTCGCGCATCATCGCCGCGTCGGTGAACTCGCCGCGCAGCGCCTCGATCTCGACCCGGTCCGCGATGGCCTGGAAGTCGTTCATCGGCGTTCCCCTTCAGCCTCGTTGTCGTCCTGCCGTCCTGCCGTCCTGACCGGTACGACAGTGCAGCCCTCAGGAATGTGAGGTCGCGCCCGCCTCACATTCCGGCGGGCTGTTTCGTCGTACCGGGTAGTGGCGCAGAGACGAGCGAGGGAGAAGGCCGGACCATGACCACCACAGCCGAACCCGGCGACGACCGGGCCGATCCGGGCCTCGGCGCGATCATGAGCGAGCGGCGGCGGCTGATCAACCTCGGCTATCGGCTGCTGGGTTCCCTCGCCGACGCCGAGGACGTCGTGCAGGAGACCTACGCCCGCTGGTACGCCATGTCCCCGCGCGAGCAGCAGGCCATCGAGACGCCCGGCGCCTGGCTGATGACGGTCGCCGGCCGCATCTGCCTGAACATGCTGCGTTCGGCGCGGGCCAGACGGGAGACCTACGTCGGCGACTGGATCCCCGAACCGCTGCCCGAGCCCGCGGAGTGGATCACCGGGCGCTCCGGCGCGGGCGGGACCGACCCGGCCGACCGGGTCACCCTCGACGAGTCGGTGACGATGGCCTTCCTGGTCGTCCTCGACGCGATGACCCCGGCCGAGCGCGTCGCGTTCGTCCTGCACGACGTCTTCCGCTACCCCTTCGGCGAGGTCGCGGAGATCCTCGGCCGAAGCGCGGCGGCATGCCGCCAACTGGCCTCGTCCGCCCGCCGCCGCATCCGTACGGCCCGGCCGTCCGCGGGCCCGAGCGCCGGGCAGGCGGACATCGTCAGGCGGTTCAGGACGGCGTGGGAGGCCAAGGACATCGAGGCCCTGATCGGCCTGCTCGACCCGGACGCCACCGCGACCGCCGACGGCGGCGGGCTGGCCGTCACCCACCTGCGCGCGATCGTCGGCGGTGAGCGGATCGCCCGTGCCTACGCCGAGATCGCCCGTGTGTCGGGCGACCGCACGACGTTCGTGGAGTGCACGGTCAACGGCGTGCCCGGCCTGGTGGCGGAGCAGGACGGAGCCATCGCGACGGTGTTCGCGTTCGCGTTCGCGGGCGACCGGATCAGGCACATCTGGGCGGTACGGAACCCCGAGAAGCTCCGCCCGTGGCGCACCGACTGAGCGGCGACGCTCGCGCGCGGCGCCCGCTACGCCATGACGGAGACGGTGAGGCGTTCGGCGACCTCCGAGGCCGTCGGCATCGCCTCGATCTCGTCACGGAGGCGCTGCGCGGCAGCGGTGAAGCCGGGCTCGGCGAGCAGCCGGCCGACCGCGGCGGCGACGGCGTCCGGGTCCTGCTCGCCGATCGGCAGGGCCAGGCCCGCACCTGCCGCCTGGAGCCGGAAGGCCTGGCGCTGCTGCCCCGCGGTGTCGGGGACCACGACGGCGGGGATGCCGCGGGCCGCCGCCCCGAAGGTCGTTCCGGAACCACCGTGGTGCACGACGGCGGACACACCGTCGAGCAGTTCCGCCGCGGGCAGGAAGGTGACCAGCTCGACCCGGCCCGGCTCCAGCCCGAGGTCGTCGACCGGGACACCGCTGGACGTGGCGACCAGGTCGACGTCGAGGGCGCTCAGCGACCGGAGCAGCGGACCGAGCGTGGGAGCCGCGCCGCGGGCGGTGCTGAGGCTGACGAGCACGCGGGGCCGCCCGGTCCCCGGCGTCCTGGCCGCCCGCGGCGTGCCTTCGGGGCCCTGGTGGGGTTCGGGCCGCAGCGCGATGCGTTCGAGGGCCGGCAGCGCACCGTCGCGCTGCAGGCCGGGCGGGCACAGGTCGAGGAGCCAGCGGCCTGCGGGTGCCTGGGCCGGCGCCTCCAGACCCCGCTCGACATAACGGGAGTGCGCGGTGGCGGCGAGGGCGTCCAGCACCTCGGGCTCCAGCGCCGGGTCGATGCCCATCACGGCGGACGGCACCTTCAACACGGTGGCGACGAGCGGCCCCACGAAGTCGCAGTGTTCCGACACGACCAGGTCCGGTTCCCAGGCGCGCGCTCCCGCGAGCGCTTCGTCGGCGGAGAGGTCGATGCGTACCCCGGCGAAGAACTCGCCGACGAGCGCCGGCGACGGTGCGGTCATCATGTCGGCGCCGGTGCGGCGGCCCACCTCGGCGACGGTCACGTCGACGCTCGGACCGGCGGGGATCAGCTCAAAGCCCTCGGCCCCGACCGCGCCCGCCATGGCGGGCGCGGAGACGAAGGCAACGGCGTGCCCCTGCTTCCGCAGCGCCCAGGCGAGCGGCAACAGGGGGAGGAAGTGGCCGGTCAGCGGGTTGTTGAACATGAGGACGCGCATGGATATCCAGATCACCTGTGTGCTTGTGCCACGAGCCCGGCCGCACCGCGTGCCGCCCGGACCGGATTGATTGCAGGTACAAGCATATCTGGATTACTTGCCGGGACAAGTACAGCCGGGAAAGGTCGCTGGTGCGAGCCCCGCGAGGTTGCTCAGCGCTGCTGCTTGACGTCCTTGACCGAGGTCGGCCCCAGCTGCTTGGCGCTGGCGTACTCCGGCATCGTCATGGGCTTGTCGAACAGGAAGAACGACTGGTTCGTGCCGACGGTGAACTCCATGTACGCGTTCGTCGTGGCGTCGAAGCCGTAGTAGGCGTTGCAGGTGGAACCCGTGGTGTACGTGCCGTCCATGCCCGGTTGCGCGAGGACCGCCACGCCGTTGGAGGTGGACTCGACCCGCTCCGTCGGGGTGAGCATCTTGCAGCGCGGAACCGGCAGGCCCTTCATGATGAAGTACCCGTACTGGCCGTTGGCGTTCTGGATGTAGACGTAGGAGAGCTTCCCGCGCTGCCCCCATGTCTTGACCCACTGGTTGATCGCGTCACGGGTCGGCGAGTACTCCATGCGGCCCGCCGGCTGCTCGGCGACGAGGTGGTCGTAGTTGTCCTGCTTGGCCCTGTTCTCCTTGTCCTGGCTGGAGTCGGTGCAGGAGCTCAGCGCGAAGCCTGCGGCGAGCACGACGACGGCGGCCAGGAGCATGCGTGCGAACTTCTTCATGCGGTGCTGCCCTCTTCCCGGGGTGAGTGGGGGGATCAGTCGGTGCACGTCGTGTGCTTGGCGGCGACATCCAGCCGGTAGGGGAGGTTCTTGTCGCGGAAAGGCGCGCGGTGCTCCTGGGCGGCCTTGGAGTTGTAGTCGTTGACCGACTCGATCCGCGTGGTCTTCAGCGCGGTGATCGACTGGTCGATCTGGGTCGCGCGCGTCGGCGAGGCGGACTTGCGCTCCTCCTGGAGCACTTGGATCGTCCCTTCGGCGTTCTGCACGGCCTCGCACAGGTCGAAGAACTCCTCGTACGTGGTCTGGATGAACACGCCTGAGCCGACGGTGTTGTTGCGCTCCTCCGCCTTGCCGCGGAACGGAGCTGTCATCCACCCCGCACCGCCGAAGGCGAACGTCCCGATCCCCCACAGCAGCGCCAGGAAGACCACCGCGGCGACGGCCCATACGCCGAACCGCGCCCCCTCGCGTACCTGTCCCATGGCCACCCCCTTCGCAGGCGGTTCCGCGGCGTGGAACCGCCTTCTTGCGAAGGAGGACACAGCACCCGCCGAAACGGTTCCGCGTGTGCGGGGAGGGGCAGTTGCCTGCCGGTGCGCGCCGGCTCGTCGTAGCGGGCTTGATCGAGGGTGGTGCCCGAACCGGTCAGTGCGTCCTCGAGCCGTGGCGGCAGCTCCGGGTGGGCGGTCCGCCTGACCAGGGCGTTGCGCACACGCGTGTGCCTTTTGCAGCCCCCGTCATGCTGACTCATCATGGGGTTGCGCGCTAAACGTGAGGAATCGCGTCATAGGCGCACAAAGGGAACTGCCCTATGGCGATTTCCCTGTCGGCTCCGGCTGACCTGCACCACGTCGTCACCCCTTCTCAGGAGAACACCATGCTTATGCGTGCCGTCACCGTCCCCCGCTTCGGCGGCCCTGACGCAGTCGAGATCACCGAACACCCGGTGCCCGTGCCGGGCCCGGGGCAGGTGCGGATCAAGGTGAAGGCGGCCGCGCTCAACCCGGTGGACGCGGCCATGCGCTCGGGCGTCTTCGGCGGCGAGGCGAACATCGGCCTGGGCTTCGACGTTGCCGGAACCGTCGACGCTGCCGGCCCCGGCACCCCCTGGACCGCTGGCGACCGTGTCATCGCCCTGGCCACGGGCCATCACAAGCCGCTCGGCACCCACGCCGACTTCGTCGTCCTGCACACCGACACCCTTGCGCCGGCCCCCACTTCCCTCGACGACGTCCACGCGGCGACGCTCCCGCTGAACACAACGACCGCCGCCCAGGCGCTGGAACTGCTCGCCCTGGCTCCTGGGCAGAGCCTGCTGGTCACCGGAGCGGCCGGAGGCGTCGGGGCCCACACCGTGGAACTCGCGCACCGGCAGGGGCTTAAGGTCACCGGGATCGACTCCGCGGCCTCCGAGGAATTCCTCCTCTCCCGCGGCGCCGACCATTTCCTGGCCCGAGGGCAGACCCCGGAGGCGGCCGCCTTCGACGGCGTGCTCGACGCCGCACGGCTGGGAGCGGACGCACTCGCCGCCGTCCGCGACGACGGCGCCTATGCCGGCCTGTGGCCCGGCTCGGAGCCGCACCCCGAACGCGGGATACGCGTCGAGGCTCTGAGCGTCCGAGCCGACGGTGCCCTGCTCACGGAGCTGTCCCACCTCGCGGAAGAGGGGGTGCTGCTGGCCCGTGTGGCACGGACGTACCCCCTGCACGACGCGGCCGAGGCACACGCACGGCTGGCGGAAGGCAATCTGCCGGGACGGATCGTGCTCGTCCCCTGAGGCCGGCCGACACTCCAGGTGCCCGGATGGGGGGCCGACCGGGGCGCCGTCGGCTGATGAACCGGGTGGCCGACCGCCCGGCTCCCGGCCGGAAGCCGCGGCGCAATCCGGACGCAACCGCGTGACTTCGGCAGGTAGGCAGAACCGGGCTGACCGCTGTGCCGGTCTGCACCTCACGAGGGTGGTCAGCCCCCGCTGATGAATGCCTCCATGGCCCGTCCGGTCATCCGGACGACTGCAGAATCCTCTCGGCCCTCGGGGGGCAGCCTGGAGCGGTCCTCCTCCCTGCGCAGGATCGTCGGCCGGTCCATAGGGATCACGGTCGCCCCGAGACGATCCACCAACTCGGCCAGCACATCGAAGAAATGACCGGGAGGGAAACGGCTGATGCCGATACAGACCTCGTTGATGTCCAGCTCCGCTTGATAGCCATCAGCGAGTTGGATCAGCACATCCTGGAAATCCTCGTCGGCCGCGACGACGTACGGCTTCAGGATCTCCTTCAGGAGATCCATGTCCAGAGGCTTTGGCTCACCGTTCTCGTACACGAGGATGAACATAGTGCGGCTCATTAACGCTCCTTCACCTTCCCCTTCTTTCGTGGACATCCGCGTGAGGCCTTCTCGATATCCCGGCTATTCACGAGAAGGCCTCACGAACGGCCACTCTACGGAACGCCTGTGACAGTGCTCTCCCCGGGCCGCTCCGGGTGCCCGTAACGGAACGCGGTCGCAGCCTTTTCGCTACTGCACGAATGCCTTATGGCTGGCGTCAGGAATACGCCGCCGCGGGCGTAGTCGGCAATAGGTGCGGCCTCCGGTCGCGCCTCTTGCTTGCCCGGTCCCAGATAAACCGGTTGGGCCCGGGCCGGAACGGGCACTACGGTTCCATCGTGATCAACATCAAGGCGGCCCGACTCGGGGCCGAAGCCGCCCGTCGCCTGAAGCAGGCCGACTGCTGCGAGATGGAACCGGGGCTCACCGATGATGAGTTCGAGCGCGTGGAAGCGCAATACGGTTTCCAATTCTCCGATGAACACCGTGCCTTCCTCGCCGCCGGCCTGCCGGTCGGCTCAC
Organism: Streptomyces sp. NPDC088732; assembly: GCF_044751205.1. NCBI lineage: Bacteria > Bacillati > Actinomycetota > Actinomycetes > Kitasatosporales > Streptomycetaceae > Streptomyces > Streptomyces sp. NPDC088732. Next base: position 102,049 of record NZ_JBIVLI010000027.1, on the reverse strand, counting down.
CGCCCCAGGAAGGCGCGACCTGGGACAATCCCTGGCCCGACTGGCGCAACGGCGATCCTGCCGAGCTGCGAGCCCATGTCGCATGGCCGACCGAGGGCATATTGCGCGAGGTGGAGCACCGCTACTGGCACCGGGGATGGGGTGAGCGGCCCACAGAGCCGCAGGTCGCACGGGCCGTTGCCGAACGGCACCTGGCAACAGTGCCTCGACTGGCCCCCGTGTACGCACACCGGTTCCTTCCGGCGGGCCGCGAAGGCTACGGGCACCCGCTCCTGTCCATCTGGGGCACCGACATCATCTTCTACGGCAGCGACCTGGCCGAATACATCGAGCACGAGTTCAACGAGGATTACGAGCGGGACTGGGAGAGCTGGAACCCGAAGGCGACCGTCCCCTTCTGGAAGGCCTTCTTGAGCTAGACGACCCTCCTATAGGCAGGTCTTATTGGTTTGCTCCGGAAGTCCTTCGGGGGTGGACCTGTCGGCGATTTTGTGCAAGTTCCCGGGGTCCACCAGGAGGAACCGGTTTGCGAAGAGCCGGGAGAAATCGTTCAGTGTTTCTCCCGGTGTGCCCGGGGGCGACTTGGTGCGTGTCGCCGGAGGGTCAGCGGTAGGCAGCGGTGAAGGCCCGGACGCCCGCGTCCGCATAGCGGTCGAGTTCGCTCTGCGTGTGCTGGGGGCTGCCGTGGAACATGGCCTTGTTCACGGGGATCCACAGAAGAAGCCCGGTGAAGTGGTGAGCGGCCAGATGTGCGTCGGTAACGCGGAGGAGACCGTGGTCGGCGAGGCGTTGGAAGGTGGCCGCCAGGGTGGCGAGGACGCGTTCGAAGCCCTGCCTGTACCAAGTGGCGCCGAGCTCGGGGAAGGTGTCGGCGTTGGCGATGATCAGGCGCCGCAGCTGGAGTACCTGGGGCTGGGTGAGTGCGGTCAGGAAGTGGCGGGCCAGGCGGGTCAGGTTCTCCTCCAGTGCCTCGGCGTCGGCCGGGATGTCGGCCACCAGATCGACCATGGCGTCGACCCGGTCCGTCGTGGCCAGGACGATCTCGGCGAACAGCTTCTCCTTGTCCGAGAAGTGCTTGTAGACGGTTTGCTTGGAGACTGCGGCCTGCTTCGCGATGTCGTCCATGCTGGTCCCGGAGTACCCCTTGGCCATGAACGCCTCGGTTGCGGCGTCCAGGATCGCCTTGTGCTTGCGCGCAGACCGGCCTTGCTCGCTCGCTTCCATCGCCCACCCTTCGGTACTGGACAGTCCAGTTTGTATGTGACTAATCTAGCGCCCGGCTCCAACGAGTACCACACCGTCTAGTTCTATCCATGGGGGAATCGCATGACACAGACCATTGGCGTCCCGGTCACGGCCCGCTCGGCGTCGGCACGGCCGACGACGCGGGTTCTGCTGGCAGGCGGCGTCACGGCAGGTCCACTGTTCCTGGGCCTCGGCGCGGTCCAGGGGCTCACCCGCGACGGCTTCGACTTCACCCGCAACGCGATCAGTCAGCTCAGCCTGGGCGATCTCGGCTGGATCCAGGTGACCAGCTTCCTACTGACCGGCTTGCTGGCCGCCGCAGGTGCGGCCGGGATCCGCCGCGCACTGGACGGCGCACCCGCCGGCACCTGGGCACCGCGCCTGATCCATGTGTTCGGCGTCTCGTTCGCCCTCGCCGCCGTGTTCACCGCGGACCCGGGGGCGGGGTTCCCCGCCGGTGCCCCCCAAGCTCCCGCCGCCTCCCTGAGCTGGCACGGCGCCGCCCACATGCTCAGCGCCATGGTGGGCTTCCTCGCGCTGTCCGCGGCATTCCTCGTCCTGGCCGGGTACTTCGCCACGCACCGGGAACGGGGATGGGCCGTGAGCTCACGCCTGGTACCGCTGGGGATCCTGGCCGGATTCGCCGGCTCCTCCGCCACCGTGCCGGCCTTCACCGCCGGAGCCGGACTCGGCCTCCTCTGGCTCACGGCCGTCACCGCCCGGCTGATGACGACCCTCCCCGCAGCACAGAAGTAACAGCACCCGTCCACGCGTCGCCGCCGCAACCAAGACAACCATCAAGATGACCACAAGAGAGACAGGACACCGCAATGACCGGACTGGTGAAGGGCCCCGCCAGCTACTTCCCGTCGATCGAGAAGAAGTACGGCCGCCCGATCACGGACTGGAAGGACCTCATCCGCTCCTCGCCCCTGACCAAGCACACGGAACTCGTCACCTGGCTCAAGACCGAGCACGGACTCGGCCACGGCCACGCCAACGCGCTTGTCGCACACACCCTCGCCGAGGGCAGCGGTAAGTAATCCGGGCATCCGCACCGCCGGACCCGTTCAAGCCCGCAATACGGTTGCGGCTGCGGCTGCGGCTGCGGCGCTGCGGCAAGGGGCGGCGAGATCCACCTCTACTGATCGGCCTGCCTGCCTTGCCTGTTGCCTTCGCCTGCCCGACATCACCGACAGCCTCGCAGAGGCAGCGGCTGAAGAAGACGGCCTACGGCCGCAAGACTCCCCACCAGGCCCGGATGCGCGCGGACCTTGTGCTGCGTGCGGCACGCGGACGCTCCAACGCGCGGATCGCCAGTGAGTCGGGCCTGCACGTGGACACGGTGCGCACGTGACGGGGCCGGTTGACCGCTGGCGGTCTTCCGGCCCCTGAGGACCGTGAGCGTTCCGGGAGGCCGCCGCGTTTCCCCCCGCTGCAGACCGCCGAAGTCAATGCGCTGGCCTGCCAGTTACCTGCCGAGCCAGGCATACCGCTGTCCCGCTGGTCCTGCCCGGAACTGGCACGTGAGGCTGTCGACCGGGGGATCGTGGAGGCGGTCTCGGCCTCCACCGTGCGCCGCTGGCTCAAGCGGGACGCGCTCAAGCCCCAGCAGTACCACTCATGGATCTTCATTCGCGACCCCGACTTCCGCACCAAAGTCGCCCGCATCATGGGCCTCTACGCCGGCCTTTGGCAGTGTTCGGGCTTTCGGGCCTTGCGGCAGCCCTCATCGGACACTGCCGCTTCGCACGCTGAGCCACGAGATCAGTCCGTCAGCGGGGTCAGAGGGTCCGGTCGGGACAGCGTCTCTGACAACGGCAGCCCGTCCCTCGCGGCAAGGGTCCGACGGACGCGCAGTTCAGCGCGTGTCCGCGGGCGGTACTTGGGTTCCTTGCCACACCCGCAGACCGACAACCCTTCGTAGCGAAGTCCTTCACCCAACACCGCCGCCACCACAGACCAACTGCGGACATCACGCCTGGGCGGCGGAGCGAAGTCGTGACCAGCGCAAATGAGGGGCTGAGAACAGTTCGGGCACAGGTGCTTCCGCTGCGGACAGGCATGCTGCTTGAAGCTGACACGGCACGAGACACACGCGTAGTGCAGCTTGTAGTAGGTCATGGCGTAGAAGCACACCGCGTCACCGTACCGAGCAGTCCTTCAAGCAGGCCACCCGTTTCAAGCGGCCAGCGGTCCGCCATCAGAAACGACGTTTTGATCGCGGTCCGACTGCATGACGCCAGCAAGGCCGTGACTGCCGATCGCGTCCGGCCCATGGTGGCTCTGACCGCCTTGCGTGAGCGTGCTTGCGGTCCGTCTACTGCACCGGTTGGCGGGTTCCAGGGGCCCGTTCCGATGGGAGCGATGTCTCGCCGGGCCCGAGGGCCGGCCGTTCCGGCGGTGCGATGTGGGTTCGGGGCAGCCCACGAGCGTTCTCCCGCCCGGCGTTGGCCACGACGACCTCGATGTAGGGCAGTACCAGCCCCAGGACCAGCGTGATCCAGGCCAGGGGAGTGGAGACCTGCCAGAGCACGACGGCGAGGACGAACGACACCGTCCGGATCGACATCGAGATGATGTATCGGCGCTGCCTGGCGCGTACGTCGTCCGAAAGCCCGGCTGCGGCCCCGGTGATCCGGAAGACCTGGTCGTCGCTGTGCTTCCGTGTCACGTTCCACCACTCGATCGATACGTCGGAACCACCCGGTTCCGGCACCGTCCACGGCACGCCGTGGTTCTTCCACCAATGAGACAGACGAGGCGCCCGCGATGTGACATCGCCCGCCGAACCTGCCCCTTCGTTGGGGCACCAAGCCATGGACTGCGCGGCGGGTGATCGGCGATGCTGCCCACATGCTGCTTCCCGCCGTCAGCGCGCAGACGGAAATGATCGAGGTCGTGCGCATCACCGAGGCCATGCACAGCCCCCTCTCCGACGACCTGACCGGTGAGGACACCGCGCTGTGGGAAGCGGACCAGGTTCGGGAGGCTCTGGCGCTGATCGCTGAGCTGCCCCCGGGGGAACGGTACCGCTGCTTTGTTCCTGGCTGGGGCATCCGGGCCCACGGCGACAAGGAGCTCCTCTTCGAGATCGCCTTCTGCTTCCACTGCCAAGGTGCACGTCTGCGGGGGCCAGGCGTGCCACCCGAGGAGCAGGGCATCCAGAGTTTCGACCCTGAAAGCATCCCGGGTCGCGCGCTTCTCGCTCTCTTTCGAACCACTGTGCCGAGCTGATAGCTCGGTCGGACTCAGCTTGGCCAGGACGTGTTGAGAGGGGCCCGTGGAGGGGGATATGGAGGAGCAGGACGGTCCGGGGCGAGAGCTGAACGCGTACGAGCGGGTTCTCGCAGAGGGCCGTCGCGTCGTGCGCGAGATGTTTCGCGTGAGCATCGGCGGTGCCCATGCCGGGCTCGTCATAGCGGTCTTCATCGTGGCCTTTTTCGCTGCCGTCGGCGGCGCCGCTTGGGCTCTGTGCGTCGGCGGAGCGGTCGCGTGCTCGTTCACCGTGGCCCTTGTCGCGGTTGTCGGTGGCGGGCGCCGCGGCCGGGCCGCAGTCACGCGCGCCTACCTCCTGACGTTCGGCTGGGCCGGTTGGCTGTGATCGGACGTGGACGCCGGACCCGACTGCCGTCCGACCCAGCCCTCGGCCGTGGGGCGACCGTTGGCACCCTCGACCTGTCGCACCCGGTGGGGTTCTGCCTCGCCACTGTCGTCCCGCGGTCATAATGGGGGTATGGCAGCCAGCTCGCAGCCCTCGGTCCCGGGGACCGCAGACCAGTCAGGCTTGTACGCCGAGGACCTGGCACTGTACCGGGAGAAGTTTCGGCGGCGCCTTCCGGCCTCGCTGGACGAGCTGCGCGGGCCTGCCCACGGGATCGTGGATCTGCCGCTGCACGTCGCCTGGTCGGGGATGACCTCTTACGATTTGGAAAAGCCCCGCCAGCGCATGGGCCTCTACCGCACTGTCCTGCACGAAGGACTGCACGACGACCTGCCCCAGTACCTCAACAGGGACCTGCTCCTCCAGATGTGGCCTGTTTTGCGCGGCCTGGTCGGACGCACAGTGCGCGCCGTGTGGGAGGAGGCGTTCCCCCAGCTCGCCGCCCGTGCCCGGGCCGCAGCGTGACGGACATGCCGGAGCTGCACGCGCGGCTCCTGGCCGATGTCATCGCTCTTGGTTCCCCCTACCCGCTGGTGCTCACCGGTGGCTATGCCGTGCGCGCCCACCGTTTGGTCGACCGCCCCAGCCAAGACCTCGATGTCGCCACGCAGAACCCGGCTCCCATGGCTGACATCGCCACCACACTCCGCGCCGGCCTGGAAGAACAGGGCTGGCACGTGCAGTCGCTGGAGATCGCTCCGCTCTCTGCACGCTTCACCGTGTCCGACCCCGCAACGGGGCAGGAGTGCGAGGTCGACATCCTGAAGGAAAACTTCTGGCGACCCATCACCCACAGCCCCTACGGGCCCGTCCTCGCCGAGGAAGACGTGATCGGCACCAAGGTCCGCGCCCTCGGCGACCGAGGTGCCCCCCGGGACCTGATCGACGTCTTCGCCGCCTCCCGACGCTGGTCCACCACCGACTTGGAGGAGTTCGGCCGCCGACACGCCCGGGGCCGCTTCGAACGAGAAGATCTCCAGGCCAACCTCGCCGGCGCCGAGTGGACCGACGACGAAGCGTTCGCCGCCTACGGCCTCGACGACTCCACGATTACCGCGCTGCGCTCCTGGGCCGTGCAGTGGGCCGACGAGCTGGCGGCCCGGCTTCTCGCGGAGTCCGACAACCCCGACGCCGACTGAAGGCCGCGAAAGGCCTGGCCGCAGACATGCTGGCGGCGCCCCGAGACCGACCCGGTCGGTCAGCGCTGCCGTGACCTGCGAGGATCAGGTCCTCGGCGGTCGGGATGCCGGGCGGCATCCGAGGTTTCCGCGCCGGCGGGAGTTTGTCCGGCCGAGGGTGAAAGGGAGCGGGCGGTGCCGGACAGGTGAAGGTGTGGAATTGAGGCTGGTGCAGGAGCCGTCCCGGGTGCGGGAGGCTCGATTCGAGGCGTTGTTGGGTGTGGTGGCGGAGCCGCTGCACCGGTACTTGCGGCGGCGGGCGGACGCCGCCGTGGTCGATGACGTGCTCGCGGAGACGATGCTCGTCCTGTGGCGCCGGCTGGAGGATGTGCCGGGGCTCGGCGGGGACGGTCCCGTCGAGTCCGACGAGGTGCTGCCCTGGTGCTACGGCGTCGCGCGGGGCTGTCTGGCCAACGCGCGCCGGGCCGAGGGGCGCCGGCTGCGGCTGGTGGAGCGGCTGACGCAGGCGGAGGAGCCACCGCGCGAGGTGGAGGCGGAGCACCTGGAACTGCATCACGCACTGGGCACGCTGGGGGCGCTCGACCGCGAGGTCGTCCGGTTGTGGGCCTGGGAGGGACTGGCGCCGAGCGCGATCGCGCAGGTCACCGGGCTGACCGCCAACGCCGCGAGCATCCGGTTGCACCGGGCGAAGAAGAAGCTCGCCGCTCGCCTCGAGCGAAAGAATCCCGCTCGGGCCGGACACAGGACGGATGAAGAAGGGAGCCGTCGGTGAACGACGAGGAACTGCTGGCCCGGATGCGGGCCATCGACCCGGCACGGACATCCGCGGCGCCTTCCCCCGATCCCAAGCGTCTCCTGGAGGCCACTGTGACCGCCGACACCCGTGTTTCCCCGACCACGCCCCCTGCCGCGGGCACGTCCCGCCGACGTTTCCTGCCCGTCGCGGTGGGTGCGGCCCTGCTCGTCGTGGTCGGAGGACTCGCCTGGGGTGTGACCTCCCAGGAGACCGAGCCGTCGGCCGCGGCGACCCCGTCGGCCCCGTCGGCCCCCGCTCTGACCCTGGCCGTCCCGGACGCGCCTGCCGGGAAGTGCGCCCCGGTGAGCGTCGACCTCCTGCGCGGTTTCAAGACCGCGTTCGAAGGCACGGCGACCTCGGTCAAGGGCGACCGTGTCGAACTCCGGGTGGACCACTGGTACCGGGGCACCGGCCCCACCACCGTCGGGCTCACCAGTGACGCGAACCTGGCCCAGCTCCTCAACGGAGCGGAGTTCGCCGTCGGCCACCACTACCTGGTCACCGCGGACGACGGCCGCGTCAGCCTGTGCGGCGCGACGGCGGAGGCCACTCCGCAGCTGCGGGGCCTGTACGAGCAGGCGTACGCCGGCTGACGAGCGCCGGTTGCCGTGCGCGTGCCGTCGCACCCCCATGAACCGGGGTGCGACGGCATGCGGCGGAGCGGAGGACTGTCAGAAGTCCAGGCTCCAGTCGTCCAGGTAGCCCGGCACGGCGGCGTTGCCCGGGAAGGACGGGGTGTTGTCCTGGATCCGCAGCTTCCAGGTGCCGTTGGCCGTCACGGTCGAGGCGTCGACGGTGTACGTGGCGTGCAGCTCGTTGCCGGTGTCCCAGACGAAGTCCTTCACCAGGAACGCGGTGCCGTCCGGCGCCACCAGCCAGATGATCTGCCCGCCGATCCACCCCTTGTACACGTCGACACCGACCTTGACCGAGGCGGAGGCGTTGCCCTGCCGGCCCGTGACGGTGATCGGTGACTCCGTGGTCGCCCACGGCCCGATGTCGTACCGGTCGGGGTTGACGAAGTGGCTGCCGCCCGAGGCCAGGACGGTCCACGTCCACGGCACCGGCAGGGTCTCCGCCGCCGAGGTGCGAATCGTGACGACCGCCGCGAAGGTGCCCGCGGCCGTCGGCGTGCCCGTGATCAGGCCCGTCGTACGGTTGATGGACAGGCCGGTGGGCAGGTTGGCCGCCGAGTACGTCAGGGCGCCCGGACGGCTGGTGGCCGCCACGATCTGCCGGCTGACCGGGACGCCCACCGCCGAGTTCCGGGTGGACGGCGGCACCACGGCGATGTGGTTGACGAAGCGCGGACCGACGTTCACCGCGGCCCAGGCGTTGCCCACCGTCTCGTACGCGTCGCTTGACTTGCCGAAGAGGTCCGCGGCGGCCTGAAGGGTGGCCACCCGGGCGGCGGCGTAGTCCGTGGTGCTGGTCATGTAGCGGGTCAGCGCCCGGTACCAGACGTTGGTGGCGTTGTGCAGCCCGAGGCCCGCGACGGGCTTGCCGTCGTAGGTGGGGCTGTCGTAGGCGACGCCGTTGATCGTCTTCTTGCCGCTGCCCTCGGACAGCAGGTAGAAGAAGTGGTTCGCGACGCCCGAACTGTTGTGGACGTTCAGGTCCTTGGTCTGCGGGGTCCAGTAGTCCTGGGACGTGCCCTTGACCGGGTCGGCGTCCTTGGAGGGCTGGTCCATGTAGCGCAGCGGCTTGCCGGTGCCGCGGACGTCGGCGAGCTCGCCCAGGGTGTAGTCCGGGGTGTCCGACGGGTTGTTGGCGTAGAACTCCACGGCCGTGGCCATGATGTCGCTGGTGGCCTCGTTGAGACCGCCGGACTCGCCCTCGTAGATCAGTCCGGCCGTCGCGGCGGTCACGCCGTGCGTCATCTCGTGTGCGGCGATGTCGAGTTCGGTCAGCGGGTGGGCGTTGTCCAGGCCGTCGCCGTACGTCATGCAGAAGCAGCCGTCGTCCCAGAAGGCGTTGGCGTAGTTGGTGCCGTAGTGGACGCGGGAGTACGAGCCGGCACCGTTGTCGGCGATGCCGTTGCGGCCGTACATGTCGTGGTAGAAGTCCCAGGTCTTGCGCTGGCCGTAGGCGGCGTCGACGGCGGCCGTCTGGCGGTCGGCCGTCGTGCCGTCGCCCCACTGGTCGTCGGTGTCCGTGACGAGGGTGCCGTTGCCGCCGACGCCCGTCAGGTCGTAGGTGCTGTGGCCGCCGCGCTGCGGGTCGGTCAGCTCGTAGTGGTCGCCGTTGCGTACGGTGCCGATCTGCACCCGGCCGCTGTACTGGCTCTGCCCGGTACCCGCGTTGATCTGCTCCGCGTGCTGCAGTTCCTCGCCGGTCGCGGCGTCGGTGAGCACCTGGACGCTGCTCGGGGTGCCGTCGTCCTGGACGCCGGTGACGACCGACTGCCAGGCGAGCCGGGGCTTGCCCTTGCCGCCGGCCCAGACCACCAGGCGGGGTGCGGCGGTGGCCTTGGCCTTGTCGTTCCCCTCCTCCTTGACCGAGGCCAGCGCGGACTTCCTCGCCGTGGCGGCCGGCACGGAGGCGACCGTCGTGGGGAGGGATATGCGGCCGGTGGGTTCGGTGGCGGTGCGGGTGGCGCCCTGCTGGTGCACGACCAAGTCGCCGCCGATGACGGGGAGTCCGCGGTACGTGCGCTCGTAGCGGGTGTGCACGGTGCCGTCGGCGTCCTTGACGACGTCCTTCGGCACCAGTTTCTCGCCGCTGCCGAGCCGCAGCGCGCGTGCGGTGCCGGCGCTCGCGCCGGCGGCATCGTCCAGGAGTGCGGCGTGCTGCGCGGTGGAGAGCCGCAGCGGCGCGGCGCCGGCCCGGGCGGTCGCGGATATCCGGGGCGGTGCGGGCCGGTGCGCGGCGTCGTCCGCGGCCCGGGGGGCGGCGACGGCGCCGGCCGCCGGGAGGGCGGTGGCGAGGGCGGCGGCCAGGGCGAGCGCCGCGAGGACGGCGGTCGTGCGGCGCGGAGGGGGCGAGGTCCGTGGCGAAGTGGCGCCCGTGACAGGGGGGTTGTGCGTCACTGGTGCAGCTCCTTGCGCCCGGCCGGAGGGGGCCGGGGGAGGGGGTGGCCGGAGGCGACGGTGCCTCCGCGGCGACGTCGCACGATGCGCAGGTGTGTACGACCCGGGGATCGTTTCAGCCACCCCAACCACCGTCCACAGTTCGGAGATCATTGTCCGAAAAGCGGTGAGCGGTTCATAGCGGGGCCATCACTGCGAGGTGGAGTCACTTGCGGCTTCATGTCGGTGTAACAGTCGGCGGTGCGGCCGTGGTGACAGGTTTCGGCCAACCGTGAACGTGTTGGCGGTGTCGGCATTCCGACAGCTGTCGTCAAAACGACAGCAGTTGGGGGCGGGCCTCACCGGCGGCGTCGGCGACATGCCGCCGTCCGGGATCCTGGTGGCCGTCCAGGCATCGAGTGCCCGCGTCCGTGGCGGAGTTCGTGCAGCTCAGGCTCCCGGCAGACTCCGGATCGCGACGGCCCGGAAGCCGGCCTGCCATTCGCTCCCGCGTCCGGCGGCCCGCTCCGCCACCAGGACAAAACCTCCACGTCAGAGGCCTGTTGCGACGTCGGGCGCGACGATTCGTCACGCGAACGTAACCCTGCCGTGATCGGGTGAAGATTGGGTGTGACGGACATGCACACCGTTCACCTCATGGGAGGAGACTCGTGGTCACAAGCCCGAGCCTTCGACGACGACGCCGACTTGTCGTGGCGTCGGCCATCACTGTTTTCGCCACCATATTCAGCGGCTTGGGGATTGCCGGACCGGCCATGGCGCAGTCCGGCAATCCCCTGCCGGACCTGAAGCTGGGTCAGTACGACGGACCCCGCCCCTCCCTGACCGGCGGGGGTGCCCTGCACTCCGCCCCGCAGCCCGGAACCATCAAGGGGCAGTACGTCGTGCGGCTGCGGGAGGCGCCGGTCACCTCGTACGCGGGTGGCGTCAAGGGGCTCGTGGCGACCAGGCCGGCGGCCGGTCAGGAACTCCAGCCGCACTCGGCCGCGGCCGAGAAGTACCGTCAGCACCTCGGCGACGCGCAGCGTGACGTGCTCGGCGACTTCGGTGTGCGGGCGCAGCGCACCTACACGACCGCCTTCAACGGCTTCTCCGCCAAGCTGACCGGTGATCAGGCCGGCCGGCTCGCCAAGGACCCGCGCGTCGCGGCGGTCACCGCGGCCCGTCTCGTGAAGGCCGACGCCGCGACGACCACGACCCCGCAAACGGCACAGGACACCGCACAGGCGTCGACGCGCACACCGGCGCAACCGGCCGCGCAGACAAAACCGGGCCATGGCTCCGATGTGGTCATCGGTGTGATCGACACCGGAATCTGGCCGGAGAGCGCGTCCTTCGCCGCCACCATGCCGCGGCCCGCGGGCTGGCACGGCACCTGCCAGAGCGGTCAGGACTTCCCCGCCTCCGCCTGCAACGGCAAGATCGTCGGGGCGCGGTACTTCGCCGACGGGTGGCTCAGCGCCTACGGCTCGCTCCCCGACGGGGAGAGCCTCTCGCCCCGCGACATGGAAGGGCACGGCACCCACACCGCCTCGACCGCGGCGGGTCTCCCGGTCAAGCACGCGATGATCCTCGGGCACGACTACGGCGCGATCTCCGGGGTGGCCCCCGATGCGCGTATCGCCGTGTACAAGGCCCTCTGGGGCGGCTCGGGCACGGACGCCGACATCATCGCGGCGATCGACGCGGCGGTGGCCGACGGTGTCCAGGTGATCAACTACTCGGCCGGCGTGTCGATGGGCGACTACGAGCCCAACAGCCCGATCGGGGACGCCTTCCTCAACGCCTACCTTGCCGGGGTCTTCGTCGCGGCCTCGGCCGGCAACGACGGCATGTCCGGGATGGTCAGCAACGCCGAACCGTGGGTGACCACGGTGGGCGCGACCGTCGAGCGTTCCCACGAGGCGACCGTCCGGCTCGGCGACGGCACCCGTATCGTCGGCACGTCGATGGACCGGCTGCCGTCCCGCCGCGACACCCCCATCGTCTTCGCCGACCAGGCCGGATCGCTCGAGGACGGCGCGCAGTACTGCTGGTCCGGAAGCCTCGACCCCGCCAAGGTCAAGGGCAAGATCGTGGCCTGCGACTTCCTCGACGCCGTCGACGCGGTGGCGACCGTCAAGGCCGCCGGCGGTGTCGGCGTGGTGCTGTTCCAGTCGACCGGCAACACGCGGCTGAACGTGATCTACGACTTCCCGACCGTCTACCTGTGGAGCGCCGAACAGGCGGGCAAGCTCTTCAACTACCTGTGGGCGCACCGAACTGACGGGACCGCGTCGCTGGCCGAGGGCGGGGACGGCAGCAGCCTCGTCGGGGTGCCGAGCGTGGCCGGCCTCTCGTCCTACGGTCCCGACCAGGTGCACACCGGACTGCAGAAGCCCGACCTCGTCGCGGACGGCATCGACGTGGTGGCGGCGGTGTCGCCGATGGCCGGAGGACGGCTCTTCGACGCGTATTCGGGCACCTCGATGGCCGCACCGCACGTGGCCGGCATGGCCGCACTGCTGCGTGCCCGGCACCCCAAGTGGTCGCCCGGCGCGACCGCTTCGGCACTGCGGACCACCGCCACCGACACCAAGGGCACGGCCAGCCCGCTGCGCCAGGGCTCCGGGCTGCCCCGCACCTCGTCCGCCGACGACCCGGGCCTGGTGATCGAGCCCTCGCCGGCCGAGCTGACCGCCTTCGCGTCCGCGGCGACCCCGGACGGCAAGGAGATCAACCTGCCGTCGATCGCGCTGCGCGAGTACGACGGAACGAAGCCGGTCCGTGTCACACGGCGGCTGACCAACGTCGGCACGCGAACCGAGGCGTACACGGCGCACGTCGACGGACTCGCCGGGATGAAGGTGACCGTCAGCCCCAAGACGATCTCGGTGAAGCCCGGTGCCACCGCCACGGTGACCATCACGCTGGAGCGCGGCACCGCGACCTGGGACCGCTACGCCACCGGGTCACTGACCTTCACCAGCGCCCGGCACCAGGTGCGGCTGACGGTCGCCGCCCGACCGTGGGGCTTCACCCCGCGTCCGTACGACGACACGGGCATCGAGTTCGGCCGTGTCGGCGGGCAAGGCCAGGGATACCTGGAACCCGGCTTCACCGGACCGCTGGCCGGCCGCACCACCGGGTACACCCCCGTGACCTGGACGGACAAGAAGCTCACGACCTCCGTCAGCGGCGGCGTGTTCTCCCCCGGCGGAGTGGGCACCCAGGGCACGAAGATCGTCGTACCGCCAGGTTCGGCCGGACTCATCGTGCAGACGGCCTCCGACGACCCGAACACGAACCTCGACCTCTACCTCTACAAGGACGGCAAACTGGTCGACCGGAGCTGGGCCTCCTGGCACAGCAACGAGCGCAGCGCCCGGTTCTTCCCCGAACCCGGCGTCTACACCGCCTACGTGCACGCCCAGACGGCGACCTCCCCCGAGGTTCCCTACCGGCTCGGGGTGACCGTCGTCCCTGAGAACGCCGAGCGGCACAACGCCACCTTGACCACACCGACCGAGGTGCAGCGGGGTGGGTACTCCCAGGTGACGCTGAACCCCGTGGGCCCGCAGCCCGACGTCGAGCAGTGGGCGTACACCGAGTTCCGCACCGGCCGGACCGTCGTCCCCGGCCTGCTGATCAGCTCCCGCTGACCGGCGCACACCCAGCCGGGGCCGGCCTTCCGCAAGGGAGGCCGGCCCCGCGGCATTTGCGGCCGGTGCCCAGCGCCGGCACACCTGCGGGTGCTACGGCGTGAGCACGATCCTGCCGAAGACCTCACCGGCGTCCATCTTCCGGTGCGCGAGCTCGGCTTTGTCGAGCGGCAGCAGCTCGTGCACCACCGCTTCGACCTCGCCGCGGCCGGCCGCGGCGAACAGCTCTCCGCGCCGGGCACGCAGGTCGGCCTCCGGGACGGTGGCCGCGCTGAAGGCGGCGAACGACATCGACTTCTGGAACGCCGCCATGATTCTGGTGCCGAAGTCCGCGGGCGGCCGGCCCGCGACCGCGCCGACGGCCACCATGCGGCCGTTCGGATTGAGCCTGTCGAAGAACGACGCCATGTCCTTTCCGGCCGCCACATCGAGAATGACGTCGTAGCCGCCGGGAGCATCTGTTCCTCCGTCGCCGGAGCGGTCCAGCACGTGGGTCGCGCCGAGGCGGCGCAGCCGCTCACCGCGCTCGGCCGACGACGTCGTGACCGCCACTGCCGCGGCTCCACCGACTGCCGCGAGCTGCACTGCCATGATCCCGATACTGCCGGCCGCGCCCCGCACCAGGACGGCCTCCCCGGGGGCGAGGTGAGCGTGCCGCAGACCGAAGTGGGCGACCGCACCTGCACTGCCGAGCGTCACCGCCGCCGCGGCGGACAGACCGGCGGGCAGGGGAACGAGCTGCCCGACCGGCGCGAGCACCTGCTCGGCGTAGCCCCCGCCGGTGCCGGGCGAGCCCCACACCCGCCGGCCGGCCCACGACGGGTCGACGCCGTCACCGACCGCGGTCACGGTGCCCGCCACTTCGCCACCCGGCACGTGGCCCTCCTTGAAGCCGTACGAGGCCAGCGCCCCGCTCCGGATCAAGGTGTCGACACCGCCCACCCCCACGGCCTCGGTGGCGATCAGCACCTCCCCGGCGCCGGGTACGGGCTCCGGCAGGTCGACGACAGCCAGGCCCTCAGGACCTCCGAACCTCTGGATCACCACTGCCTTCAAGGTCATCTCCGAATCTCCGAACCGCCTGTGGACGGTGGCGGCCCTCACATCCCGGGACCGTAACGGACGCCCCCGTCCGTTTGGGTAAAGTGAGAGCGGTGACCGACGATGTGCCTCATTCGCTGCGCTCCGACGCGCTGGACAATCGCGAGCGCATCCTCGATGCCGCCCGGGCGCTGTTCTCCACCGACGGCCTGGACGTGCCGATGCGAGAGATCGCGCGGCACGCCGGTGTGGGGCCCGCCACCTTGTACCGCCGCTTCCCGACCAAGCAGGCGCTCGTCGCCGAAGCCTTCGCCGACCAGCTGACCGCCTGTCGCGCCATCGTCGACGAGGGCAGCGCGGATCCTGACCCCTGGCGCGGCCTGTGCCTGGTGATCGAGAGGATCTGCGAGCTGCACGCACGCGATCGCGGCTTCACGCAGGCGTTCCTGTCCAGTTTTCCGGGAGCGGTGGATGCCGCCGCGAGCCGCGAGTACACGGTGACCGCAGTCGCCTCCTTGGCTCAACGGGCCCAAGCAGCGGGACGCCTTCGGCCCGACTTCGTCCTGGACGACCTGATCGTCATCCTGATGGCGAACCAAGGGATCCACGCCGCGTCGGCCACCACCCAGGTGGCGGCCTCCCGGCGCTTCGCGGCATTGGCGATCCAGGCGCTCGAGGCGCGCCCCGGCCAAGCGCCACTGCCGCCGGCGGTACGACTGGCCTCCGCGGTGCATGCGTCACCGCGTTGACCGGCGTTGCCCGCCGCCGGTTCCCAGGTGCGGGCGAGCGGTCATCGGCAACGGCAACGGCTAGGAGCCCGCGGTCGGGTCGGTCGTGGCAAGGCCCAGCGCCGCGCGGGCCTTGACGGCTTCGTCGTGGCCCGACAGCCGTTCCCCCGCTTTGTAATGGTCGTAGTACGCATGCGCGTTCTTGGCGCCGGCGGCCTTCGCCCAGTGCGCGCGGGCCGCGTCCAACTCCTTCGCGAGCGCCGCGACGTGCGGCCGCGCGGCGGCCGGCCAGTCGTGGTGGCGCAGGAGACGCGACTCTTGGCCGAGGGCGATGGTGACGTCGTGCGCCCACTGCTTGTAGCCCTTGAGGTCGTCCTCGATGTACTCCGCCTCCGGGGCGTCGTCATTCGCGTCGTCGAGCGTGTTGGCGGCCTTCAGATAGACGAGTTGATGCGCGTCGAGCGTGGTCTCGTCGCGCCGCAGCGACCCCGTGAGGGGGCCGCTGTGCTTGCGGTAGAAGCAGATCACCTGGCGCTCGTGGATGTTCCACGACCTGCTGGTGGGGACGAAGTAGGAGACGCCGGCGTCCTTCGGGAACGCCCAGGTGTCCAGGGTGTAGGCGTGTCGCAGCTGCCCGCACCGCTTCCCGGCCACGGTGGCGACCGAGTCGTCCCCCGGGAAGCCGCTGTTCTCCCCGGACATCTGGAAGACCCCGAAGACCTCGCCGGTGTGCACGCGCGCGCACGGCACGGTGGCCGCGCTTCTGATCGCGCCCTTCACCTCGTCCTTCGGGGTGTTGAAGCAGTCGCCCCTGCGCAGGGAGGAGAGCGTGTTGCCGTCCCGGGCGCCATGCGCGAGGCCGTCGCTGAAGCCCTTGGTGAACGCGGCGAGGCCGCCGAGCGCGATGAGCGCGGCCACCAGCGTGCTGAGCGCCGACAGCACCAGACCGGTGACGGCCAGGCCCTTGCCGCGCTCGCCCCGCCTGTTGATCTGTGTCAGCGCCACGGCCCCCAGCACGACGCCGATCACCGGCACGACGCACACCAGCCCCAACACCAGCGCCATGACCGCGAGTTTGTTCAGTGGCCGCCGCGTCGGCGGTTCGAGGGCCGACGGCTGGGGCGAGTACGGCGAGTCCACGGAACAGCGCTCCTCGTGCACGATCGAACGAACGTGCGCGAATATATCCGGTGCCGGCAGACGGCCGGGGCGCGGCCCGGAGTGGGCCGCGCCCCGGCCTGGATCAGGTGCCGGCGGCTGCTACGCGCGCTCCAGCGTCACGTTGTGGACGACGGTTGCTCCCTTCTGGAGCCGCACGGTGGCTACGGTCGGCCGGTAGCCGTCCTTGGCGACGATGACGGTCAACGGGTTGTTGCGGGTGTCGAGCCACAGTCCGAAGGTGCCGTCCGGGCGCGTTGTGAGCGTCCAGGAGCCGGCCCAGCTGTCGATCTGCACGGTCGCGCCGGCCAGCGGGGCGGTTCCTCCTGCCGTGGTCGCCCCGAGAACGGTCCCGCTGATGTTGCCCCATCGTCGCGGTGGGTCGACGTGCAGCGTGACGGGGATGTCGGGCAGTGCGTAGGGGGTGTCGGTGAACAGTGCGAGCCTGGCGCCGAGGTCGCCGGGTTGGGCGACCTCCAGGTTCGCGGTGTCGAAGGTGAGGGTGAGCACCGTCTTCTGACCGGGGGCGAGGGTGATGGTCCTGGCGGACTCGCCGAGCCAGGTGACCTCCGACAGCCCCGCCTGGTCGTAGCCGGGCAGCACCTCGACGGCGGTGGTGGGCGCGAGTTCGTAGGCGTCGACGGTGCCGCCGACCTTGTAGAAGCCCGGCGCGCCGCCGCTTCTGAACGTGCTGGTGTTGGCGTTGGGCAGGGCGGTCCAGGTCGCCGTCGCGGGGTCGAGGGCGAAGCCCTGGTTCGTCAGCAGGCTGTCGTCGGTCACACCGCTGGAGATCAGCAGCAGTCCGTTGGCAGCGGTGTACGCCGCGCCCCACAGCGGGATCGGCATGTCGGGCAGGGCCGACCACTTGTCGGTGGCGGGGTTGTAGACATACGAGGAGGCCACGGCGACGGCGCCGCCGCTCTCCCCGCCGGCGCAGTAGATCTTGGTGCCGATGGCGGCGCAGGACTGCCAGGCGATGGGCTCCGGATAGGGGGCGATCTCCGACCAGCGGTCGGCCTGGGGATCGTAGACGAAGGCGTCGGTCGTGCCGCAGCTCGTCGCGGCGCAACCGCCCACCATGTACAGCTTTCCGTCCAGGACGGTGCTTCCCGATCCGGCGTAGGCCTTGGGCGCCTTCGCACCGCTGGTCCATCGGTTGCTGACCGGGTCGTAGATGTCCAGGGCCGGGTCGATGCCGCCGGTGCTGCTGCCCCAGCCGCCGGCGGCGTAGAACAAGCCGTCGATGAAGCCGTGCGCGGGCGCGCGGCGCGGGTGCGGGGAGGAGGTGAGCCGGCTCCAGGTGCCGGTGTCGGGGGAGAGGCGGTACAGGTCGCCGGTGTCGTCCTCCCCGTCGTACCCGTAGGCCGAGTAGATCTTGCCGTCGAAGCTGTCGACGGCGTTGTCCATGATGGCCGCGGGCAGGTCGGCGACGGGCTTCCAGGCGTCACCCGAGGGCCCGGCCTCGCGGGAGGGAACGGCGTGCCCGGGCGGAAGCGTGGTGCGGCCGTCGATCGGTGCGGTGTGCCCGTCGGCGCCCGATGACGGGAGCGGTCGCCGGGCGGCGCGGTGGAGGGGTGCGCCGGCGCCGGTGCTGCCGGAGCCGACCCGCTCCGCGAGGGTCAAGGTGGCCTGGGCGCCTCCGGTGTTGGTGATGGTCAGCTTGTGCGTCGCGGTCTTTCCCAGGACCGCCGTCGCCTCGATCGGTTCCGTCGTCAAGGACAGCTGACCCGCCGTGAGCTTCCACGCCGAGGCCACGACGGTGTCGGCGCGCGCCGCCACCGTCTTGGACCGCTCCGTGTAGCGCGGCGCCGCTGCCGTGAGGGTGTGCTTGCCCAGGGGCGCGGTCAGGGTGAAGAAGCCGTCGCCGAGGTTCGGGTCCTCGGGTGTGGCCGCCGTGATCGCGCTCAGCGAGGGCTGGTCCCGGTCGATGACGGTGGCCGGTGCCAGCCCCGCGCCGGTGTTGGCGTCGGTGACGGTTCCGGTGATGAGACCGGCAGGGGTGGGGGTGAGCCCCCTGCCTCCGACGAAGACGTTGTCGACGGCCCACCACAGCGCGAAGGAGGCGGTGTAGTGGAACCGCACCCGGACCGAGGGTTCGCCCGCGTACCCGGCCAGGGGTACGTCGAGATGGGTCGGGCCGGCCGCGTCGGTGGTCAGGGACCGGACGTTCTTCCAGGTCACGCCGTCGTCGGTGCTGACGTCGAGGTCGGCGGTCTGCCCGAAGAAGGGCTTGAGGTCGGTGTCGAAGGCCAGCTCGGGGACCGTGACGCCGGTGAAGTCGAAGCGCGGGCTGACCAGGCTGGAGTCCTGCGCGGCCGGGTAGCCGTAGTGGTCGCTGTCGACCACCGCGAAACCGCCGTCGCCGCCAGTGGTGTTGGACCGCGCTCCGGGGTCGTCGAACGCCCAGCCGCCCTGAGTCCCCTCGGCGTCGACCACCGACCAGCCCTCGGGCGCGGAGTCCGTCGAGGTGAACTCCTGTGTCGGGCCGGTCAGCTCCGGCGCGTAGGCAGGGGCGCCGGCCGACCAGACGTCGGCGGGCACCGGAATGTCGAGCTGCTGCGCCGCCGTGCCCGCCGCCAGGTGCCGGGTGACTTCCTCGTAGCCGGGAAGGGACGCCGTGACCCGCAGGGTGTGCGCACGGTTCTGCGGCAGCTCGAGGCTGTACACGCCGGTCGCGGGGTCGCTCCACACCGGGCCGGCGGGCGAGCCGTCCACGACGATCCTGGCGTAGAGCGGCCAGCCGTGCCCGGAACCGTCGGTGATCCTCCCCGTGACCGTACGGCTGGGCACCGCGGTCAGCGCGTAGTTCCTCGTCAGCGTGGCCCCGTCGGCGATCGTGACGTCCGGCGTGGACGCCGTCGCGTAGCCGAAGGCCTCGACGCCGATGTCGTAGGTTCCGGCCGGCAGGGACAGCGTGTAGGCCCCCGAGGCGTCGGAGTGCACGGTGACGTCGCCGCCCGAGACCGCGGCCCCCGCCAGTGCCTTGCCGGTACCGGCGTCCGTGACCGTCCCGGAGATCTCCCCGCGCGGCCCACCGCGGAACGCGCCCAGGCCCCGGGGCGTGCCCAGTCCGGTCGGCCCGTCGAATCCGGGCCCTGCGGTGCACAGATAGGCGGGGTCGCACGTGCCGTTGGACCCGCTGGTCACATCGTTGAGGCCACTGGCCGCGGCGTAGGGGTAGGAGTTGGGGTAGCTGTCGGCCGCCGGCGCTCCGGCCGCCGCGTAGACCCCGGCGATGATCGGCGTGGCAGCACTCGTCCCGCCGTACACCTGCCAGCCGCTCTGTCCGTAGCTCTGGTAGACCGCCACACCGGTGGCCGGGTCCGCGACGGCCGAGACGTCCGCGACGGTGCGGCGGGGGCAGCCGGTGTCCTTCTGGAAGGCCGGTTTCGCCTGGTAGGCGGAGCAGCCCGAGCCGGTGCCCCGGTCGCCGTTGCTCCAGACCGATTCCGACCACCCGCGGGGACTGCTCGGGTCGCGGGCGAGCGAGGTCCCGCCGACCGAGGTGACGTAGGGCGAGGCGGCGGGATACGGGACTCCGTAGTTCAGGTCGCCGGCGGCGACGACCATGGCCACACCCGGGTGGTTGTAGTGCGTGTCGGTGGTCTCGGCGGGGTCCTCACCGCCCCCGGGGAGGCTGTCGTAGTAGGAGCCGTACGAGTTGGACACGACCTTGGCGCCGAGCGCGACGGCCAGGTCGACGGCCGCCCCGAGGTTGTCCCGGTCGGCGCTGTCGGCCTCCACGAGCAGGATGTGCGCGTTCGGCGCCACGGCGGAGACCATGTCCAGGTCCAGCGAGATCTCCCCGGCCCACTCGGGATCGGGCTGCGGGTACTCGGTGCCGCCGCGCTGGTCGACCTTGCGGAAGCAGCCGTTGCCGGTCGTGCAGTCAGGCAGCCCGTACTGCTGCCGGTACACGGCCAAGTCCTGCTCGGCGGTGGGGTCGTCGTACGCGGCGACCACGGCGACCGTCTGCCCGGCGCCGCCGGCTGCCGGGAGGTCGTAGGCGCCGCGCAGGTCGCCGGCGCCGTATCCGGCGGGCGCCTCAGACCGGCGGGCGGTCGGGAGGTCCGTGCGGCGCAGTGCGAAGCACGCGAATTCGTTCTTCTTCGGCGTCGAGCAGGAGGGCTCCGTCGACAGTCCGTTGTCCCGGGCGGTGTCCGCGACCGTGCGCGCCACGCCGGCAGGCGCCTGCGCGACGGCCGATGTCTGCGCCCCGAGCAGGGTGAGCGCCGCGAGGCCCAACACCGCGAGTAACGCGGTGAGTCTGAGCCGCCCGGAGCGCGTGGGCTTTCTCGATATGTGCAAGTGACCGTTCCCATCTGACCGGTGACACTCGATCAACTCTGAAGGCGGTGAGCGAATGAATCCATTCACTGCCGCGTCCATTAGTGATCCACTGCAGATGGCTGTCAATATGGCGCGTGGGCCTGATCGCGCCGGATGCGGCGTGCAGCGCCGAGGGGCGGGGCTGTCCGATGGCCGGGCCCACGGACCTCTGGTCCGTCGAGGAACCGTTGGACAGCCGGACGGGATCCCGGCGCCTTCCCAGCCCATGAACGGTCCCGCGGACGGACCGACTGCATCCGCGCTCAAAGGAAGAGTGGCCGGAGGCTCCCGGACGTCGGCACGCAACCCGCCGCCGTACGCACGACCAGGCGGCGCGTCTCACGGCCGGGAGCGGACCGCGCGTTTCAGGCGACGTGACGCGCAGGAATCCCCTGGAGGCCGGGGAGTTCAGGGTACGGAACGCCGGCGCACGATTCCGCGGCGCGGGGCTCCAGATGGGCCGCTTGATCAGGTGGATGCGCCGACGGGGTGCATGCGGCACCCGTCAGTAGTCGTCGAGGGGCTCGCAGCGGTCGTAGTGCCATGCGCCGTCCTCGCGGACCCACTGCTCCGTCAGGTCGAACCTCGGATCGCCTCCCACCCCGTACGTCACGACCGCGTGGGCACCGAACACCTGGTTATTCATGGACTTCGCTCGCTCCATGAGCCCGGCGAGCCGGTCCTTGCCGCCGGCGACCCGGCACCGACCGGTTGGACCACATCGCGTACCCGGTGTCGACGTCGGGCTCGAAGTACGCGGTGGTGCAGGCCCGTACGGCCTGCTCCAGATGTGTGCGTACGCGATCTTGAGCGGTCCGTGACCCGTTCGTCGCCAGGAACGTCTGCGGAAGCGTTCGGTGACGAGCATGGCCGCGCGCGCCGAGTGCGGCCCAAGGTAAACCCGGACCACGCTCATCACCTAAGGTCTCCCGACGAAACCCCAGAGCGCCCGATCGGAAGAGGTGGACGGCCTGGGCGCGGTCGGAAGCCGAGCGCGCACCGGC
Organism: Streptomyces sp. NPDC088732; assembly: GCF_044751205.1. Taxonomy (NCBI): domain Bacteria; kingdom Bacillati; phylum Actinomycetota; class Actinomycetes; order Kitasatosporales; family Streptomycetaceae; genus Streptomyces; species Streptomyces sp. NPDC088732. Next base: position 80,275 of record NZ_JBIVLI010000027.1, on the reverse strand, counting down.
CCGTCGCCCTCAGACCTGGTTCACCAGGACCGGCACTGGTCCCGAGGGCCGGTCAGCTGATTGATCACCGGAGGTGAGGGACGGGGCGGGCAGTACGGGAAGCCGTGGTCGTCCCGGCACGGGCCGATTCCCCAGGGGCAGTACGGGGCCTCGGTGACCGTGACCGTTTTCTCGTCGTGGGAGGCGAAGCAGTTGTCGTTCCCGTTGTACGCGGCCGTGATCTTGTGCAGGCCGGTGGTGTTGAAGATCGCCACGTAGAGGGCCCGGCGGTCGGCCGCGACCGGCACCGTCGCCATGATGTCCCCGCCGTCGAAGAACGTCACGCCGAGGCCGTTGCCGCCGCTGGGGGTGCCGGTGCAGGTCACCGTGGCGGTCAGCCGTACGTACGCCCTGGCGGCGGCGGTCGTGGACGGCACCTGGAGTGTCGTCGTCGACTGGTCGGCCGCGGCCGACGGAGACGCGGTCCCCACGACGGCGGCTATCGCCGCGAAAGCCCCGGCACTCCACGTCCTTCGTTTGCACCAGCTCTTCACGAAATAGGCTCCTTGTTCGACTGCAGGCGTGAATCCTGCAGTTGGTCATGGAGCGTCACGTTACGTGGGTCATACAGCTCCCGCACGTGGAGCGAGCGGGGCTCCGCCCCGGGATTTTCGGTCGCCGCCTAGATGACGGGAGGTGCGACACGTGTGTACGTCAGCGAGTTGCTCGTGCCGCCCGGAGTGGTGACGTTGACGGAGACGGCGCCCGGGGGACCGGCCGGGGCGACCGCCGCGACCGCGGTGTCGGACAGCACGGTGAACGCCGCTGACGCCGCGCCGAAGTGGACCGCGGTCGTGGTGGTCAGCCCCGTGCCGGTGAGGGTCACGCCGGATCCCGCATCGGTCGGGCCCTGGGTGGGGGAGAGGAGGGTGAGGACCGGGGATCCCACGTAGCTGTACACGAGGGAGTTGCTCGTGCCGCCCGGTGTGGTGACGGTGACGGGGACGCTGCCGGTGCCCGCCGGGGCGACCGCGGTGATCTGTGTCGGGGAGTCGACGGTGTAGCTGGTGGCGGGAGTGCTGCCGAACCTGACCGCCGTGGCCCCGCTGAGGTCGGTGCCGGTGAGGGTGACCGCCGTGCCGCCGGCGGCCGGCCCTTGGTTCGGTGAAAGGGAGGAGAGGGCGGGCGCGCCGAGGTAGAAGAAGGAGACCGCGTTGCTGGTGCCGCCGGGTGTGGTGACGGTGACCGGGACCGCCCCCGTCCCCGCCGGGACCACCGCGGTGATCTGCGTGGCCGAGTTGACCGTGTACGACGTCGCGGCAGTGCTGCCGAACCTGACCGCCGTCGCCCCGGTGAGCCCCGATCCCGTGAGGATGACCGTCGTCCCGCCGGCGGTCGGCCCCTGGGGCGGGGAAACGGAGACGAGGGAGGGCTGCGCCGTATAGGTGTACGTCACCGAGTTGCTGGTGCCGCCCGGCGTGGAGACCGTGACCGGGACGGCACCCGTCCCCGGCGGGGCGACAGCGGTGATCTGGGTGGCCGAGTTGACCGTGTAGCCCACTGCCGCGGTGGTGCCGAACTTGACGGCGGTCGCTCCGGTGAAACCGCTGCCGGTGAGGACGACGTTGTTGTTGCCCGCGGCGGGGCCGGTGTTGGGGGATGCCGAGGTGAGGACGGGTACGGCGGCGACGGCGGTCGGCTGTGCGGCCGCCGCGGGGCTGGTCTTGTCTTTCACGGAGTCTCCGTACGGTGTCGGATCGGCCTGGAGGCCTGTCGTTGTCCTGCTCGCGCCCGCACGGGCCGGAGGTCCGGCCCGTGCGGGTCGTCCGGGCCGGGGCCCGGGAGGCACGGAGGGGGTCAGATACCGGGACTCGCGACGTAGCTGAACGCGCCCGTCGCGGTGGCGCTGCCCCCGTCGGCGGTCAGCACGACGTCGACGGCGCCGGCGGTCCCGGGCGGGGCGACCGCCGAGACCACATTGCCGTTGATCACGCTGAAGGGTGCCGGGACACCGCCGAAGGTCACCGCGGTGGTGCTGGTCAGTGCCGTGCCGACCAGGGTCACCGAGGTGCCGCCCGAGGCCGGCCCCTGCGTCGGCGTGAGGGTCGTGAGCGTGGGGGCGTCGAAGTAGGTGTACGAGAATCCGTTGTTGGTGCCGCCGACGGTGGTGACGCTGACGCTCACCGACCCGGGTGAACCGGCTGGTGCGGTGACCGTGATCTGCCCGTCCGACACCACGGTCGGCACGGCGGAGTTCGCGCCGAAGGCGACGCTGCTCGCGGTGTACAGGCCGGTGCCGTTGATGGTGACCGTCTCCCCGCCCGCCGTCGATCCGCCGGTCGGGCTGATGCTCTGCTTGAAGGGCGCCCCGATGTAGTAGAAGGGCAGCGGGTTGCTCGTTCCACCTGGAGTGGTGACGGTGACACTGACCGCCCCGCTGCCGGAAGGCGCGATGACGGTGACGCTGGTGGGCGTGACGCTGACGATCGTCGCGAGCCGCGTTCCGAAGTGCACGGACGTGGTGCCCGCGAGGTTGACGCCGGTAATGGTGACCGTTGTGCCGCCACCGCTGGACCCTTGGTTCGGACTGATGGGCATGCGTGTTCCTCCTCGCTCGGAATGCGCCGCATTGCCGAGAAGTGATGAGGGCTTTCGGTCCGCACACGTACCTGGCGGTGGAAGTCAGCTCTCGTCTCCACTGGCCAAGTGGTGAACCCGATCGGCGTCGTACGCGTCGCCCCGACCGGCAGTGCGCATCTGTCGGTCACGTTGGAGGGCCTGTCGAGGGAGAACAGCCTGTCAGGTGTGAGCTGCCGCCTGATCAGGGGATTGCCCACGTCCGCCTGCAAAGTCGAAAGCCGTTGGCACGGACATGTGTAGTAACCCATCAGAGTGATTGCGCGACAAGGCTTAAGCCGAGATGTCTCCCTTTCAGGTGAGCGCCACGGCGTGAAGAGAGGCGGTTGTCGGGCGCATTTAAGATTGCACTTTCATATGCCAATCAGTTGGACATGGCGTCGTCGGTCCTGACGGGACGCCAGTCGTGGCCGTGGGGCCGGTGGTCCGCCCCGGCGTCCGCGGTGCCCAGCGGACACCCCGCGACGGCGCACCGCGCGCTGAAGGGGCGGGCCCGCCTGGAAGGTGGCCAGTGCATCAGTTCGGTGCTTGACTGTTAAGGACTTAATGATTAGCTTCGAGGTGTGGATACAGCCGAAGACGCCGCCGGAAGCGCACGCGCCAGTCCGCTCGAACAGCTCAAGGTGATCGCTTGGGCGCAGATGCGGGCGGGGCAGGAGTGGATCCGCTCCCGCGGGCTCAGCGTGCAGCAGGCATTCGTTCTCAACCACCTCGTTGCACATCCCGGGGCGATCCAGCGCGACATCGCCCAGGCGACACGGACGACTGCCGCGAACGTCTCCGGTGTCCTGCGCGGGCTGGAGGCGCGCGGACTGGTCGAGCGGCGCTTCGAGAACGGCGACGAACGCAGCAAACGCGTCTTCGCCACCGACGCCGCGACCGAGCTCATCTCCGGACACGAGCAGGCGATGATCGCCGCGGACGAGTCGATCCTCGCGTCCCTCACCCCGGCCGAGCGTGCCACCCTGCAGGCTCTCCTCGACAAGATCACCGCTGACCTGCCGCACGTCGACATGCCCTGACCGACGCGCCGAAACCGCCAGGTCCTCTGATCAAGCCACACGCCAACGGTGCGCCGCCGTCCGCCCGGGCGGGGCGCGCACCCACGCGAACGGAGCATCCCCGTGACCACGCAAGCAGACAAGACCCTGACCATGATCCGTGAGGTGTGCGCTCTGGGACGCGTCGAGCTCGACCGCCCACACACCCCCGACGGCGACCCCGCCGCCGGTCGAGCGCTGGTCAAGGGACTGCGGGCCATCGACCAGGACGGCGAGCCCAGCGACATCTCCCTGTCCGTGGGCCTGCTGGCGCCCCGCGCCCCCTACTTCGACCGGCTCGTCCTGGACGCCCTCGCGGCCGGTACCCGCCAGATCGTCAACCTCGGGGCCGGCTACGACGATCGAGCACTGCGGTTCAGGCACTCCGGCGTCCGGTTCTTCGACCTGGACCTGCCCCACACGACCGCCGACAAAGCGCGGCGCCTCGAAGCCCTCGACACCGACTCGGCCCACGCCACCCTCGTCCCAGCGGACTTCGCGACCGACGACGTCACCGATGTTCTGGCGCGCGCCGGGCACGACGCCCACCAACCCACGCTCTTCATCGCGGAGCACCTCGCCCTGTTCCTGAAGCCCCGAGACGTGGCTCGGCTCATGACCGGCATCGCCCACCGCGCCGCCCGGGGCAGCACCCTGGCCCTCACTGCCGAGACGCACCCGGCCGGCCTCGACTCCGCGCTCGTCGTCACGACCGTGGACGAGGTGATGTTCGCCGGCGACGGCCCGTTGCACACGATCATGACCCGCGAGGCCTGGCTCACCCTGTTCGACCAGCACGGTTGGCAGGTGGAGAACGCCGACGAAGCGACAGCCGTCGACCACTTCGAGCTGCCCGTGGCCGACCGGGCGGTCCGGATCCGGACGCAGTTCCTCACCGCGACGACCGCCTGACAGGCGATGGGCACCGGGCCGTCGTCGTTGGCGTCAGCCCGTTGTTGCGTCGGCGGTGTGCTGGTGCAGTGCCGCCGCGGTGCTCCTCAGCCTGGCCAGCAGGGTGGTCAAGGCGTGGTTCCAGCGCGCGGTGCCTTGCTGCTCGGCGACGAAAGCACCAAGGGCCAGGATCTCCTCGGCGGCGAACGATTCCTGACCGGGGTTGTAGGCGAACTGCAGCAGCGGGATCTCCAGCTCGTCGTACCTGGTGGGATCCGTGGTGAACAGCCACGATCCCAGGGCCAGGGCGGCCGTTCCTTCGTCCGTGGTGCATCGCAGACTGACCGCGGGCTCCACGGCGCACTCGACGGTGGAGACACCGTGCGGCGTGAGCAGGACGATCCGTGCGTGTGCCGGAGCGGTCCGGACGGTTTCGAACGGGCCGGCCGACCGGGAGAGTTCTGCCTCGCAGATACCGCAACTGGCGGCGCAGCCAGGGCCCGAGGGGTCGGGACCGCCCTGCGCGGCACCGGCATGGGCGTGCACGGGGTGCTTGCATTCCCCGCAGACTGGCATGGCGTCTCCCGTTGCTGTGGTTCGGCCGGTGGGCGGGTTGTCCCACCGGGATGTGGTGTGAGCGTTGCGTGTACGTCAACCAACGGGGGGTGCGTTGTCATGCCCGCTGGGCATGAGGGCGTGCCGGGAATTCGTTTCGCCGCCGTTGGCGTTCTACGACGCCGGAGGTCGGACGGTCCGCGGGGCCGGGTCCGCCGGCGTCTCCTGGAGCTTGGTGAGGGTCGCCGGGTGGCCGAAGAGGCCGGCCATGCCGCCCGAGTGCAGGAAGACCGTGCGTTGTCCCGGACGTACCTCGCCTTCCTCGACCGCCGCGATGAGGCCGGCCATCGCCCGCCCGGTGTAGACCGGATCCAGCACGATGCCCTCGGTGCGCGCGGTCATGGTGAGAGCCGCCAGCGCGGCCCCGGTCAGGGCCCCGTAGCCCTCGCCGACCTGGTCGAGCCTGATCCGCAACGTCTCGGGCGGACAGTTTCCCCCGGTCAGACCGGAGGCCAGGTCGGCGACCGCCCGCCCGGGATTCGTGACGGCTCCGCAGTGGACTCCCATGACTCGTGTCGTGTCCAGCGCGGCGAGCAGGCCCGCCATCGTGCCCCCGGAGCCGACCGCGACGACGACCGTCGCCAGATCGGGTGCCTGTACGAGCAGTTCCCGCCCGCACTCCTGGTATCCGCGCGCGCCGGTGACGTTGGAGCCCCCGAAGGGGATCAGTGACGGCACAGCGCCCTGCCGTCGCAGACGCGCGACCGCGTCGTCGGCAACCGCGGCGAGTTCCCGATCGTCCACGTCACCGGCCCAGACGATCGTGGCCCCGAGCAGACCGTCGAGCGCGAGGTTGCCGGATGTAGAGGAACCGGGTGTCCCCGAAAGGACGAGGACGACATCGAGTCCCAGCCGGGCCCCGGCGGCAGCGGTCAGGCGCGCGTGGTTGCTCTGCGGCGCCCCGGTGGTAACAAGGACGTTCGCGCCTTCGGCGACGGCCTGGCCGCAGGTCCATTCGAGCTTGCGTACCTTGTTGCCACCACCGCCCAGGCCGGTGAGGTCGTCCCGTTTCACCCACAGGTCATCGGCGCCGAGGCCGAGCGCACGGGCCAGCCGCGGCATCGGCTCCAGAGGAGTGGGCCACGTCCCGAGGACGACCCGACGCGTCGGCCGGCTTTCCGAACTCATCGCAGTTCCTGTCTTCTCACGGCCGTCGCGCACGACAACCGTTGTGATCGGCTTCGCGCCATCCTGCCATCGTGCCCGCACCAGGCCGCCCGTCCGTTCGCGGAAGTTCCCCGTGACGGGTGTCAGACGGCGGGTCGCAGGCGAGGGACTTCAGCGGCCCGCCGTTCTGTGCGGGGTGCTGAACGGGTCAGTTCAGCTCGGTCAGTACTGCCGCCATGTCGTCGCAGGTGCTCCGCACGCCGCCGGTGTTCCCCAGGCGGTGGTGCTCCAGGCGTACGGCTCCCAGGTGGCGTGCCTGATAGATGAGTGAGCGCCGGACTGCCGCCGGAGATCGGTCCAGCGGGCCGTAGCCGTCGCCTTCCCAGAACGCGTCCCGTTCCGTGCCGGGCTTGGCCACGGCCATCCGGATGGTCCAGTCGGCCGCGGGGTCGCCCCACAGGGTCCGGTCCAGGTCGAGGACCCCGCTGATCGTCGGCTCAGGGGCGCCTTCGGCGACCATGACGTTCACGATCCACAGGTCGCCGGCGAGAAGGCGCGGTTCGGTGATGTCGTCCAGGGCCGGCTCTTCCCTGGCGACTGCCACCACCTGGCGCATGTCGGCCGCGTTGAGGCCCTCGGCGTCCAGGTCCGTGGCGATGTCCTCCAGGGACGCGATCACCGCCTGACGCCACGTCGCGTATCCGGGCCCGGCAACCGGCCCGAAATGCGGGCCCCGTACGCCGTGCACCCTGCCGGCGATGGCGCCCATCTGCCGGAAGAACGTCCTCCACGCCGGACGTGGGTACGCGACGAGACCCTGAGGACCGGAAGCGGGCGCTCCGTCCAGCAGGGTCTGGATCATCCAGTCACGGCCGATGACCTCGTGCGACCAGTCCGTCGCGATCACCCTGGGCATGAGGGGTGCGATCACCGAGAGCCAGGGAACGCTGGCGTACTCGTTGCGCATCAGCTGACGCTCGGACCGGAACTGAAGGCCCGGCTCGGGCGCGACACGTACAACCACCGGTCGATCCTGCCCAGTCACCACCACACGGAAGGTGTTGTTGTACATGCCGCCACCCAGTTCGACGGCGGAGACCACCCGCGCCCGGCTTCCGAAGGCTCGATGGCAGATCGCCTGAAGCTCCGCCGCGCCGACCGGCTTCTGGAAGGCCCCGGCAGAGCGCTCGATTGTTGTCAGCTCCATATATGGCTCCCGTCCCGCGTGTTCGTGCACATTCTGACGGCTCGGCTCCGGCGGAGTGGGACGTGACCCTTCCCGTCGGAAAGTTGAACGTGTTCAACTCTTCTGGCAAGGTACGTCTCCACGGCCCACATCTATCGGTTGGCCGAGACCGGCTGAGGGCGGGGAGGTCCTGGTGGGCGCTGGAAGAAGGCCGCATGCGTGGGGGGCGGCCATCGGGGGCTTGGCGGTGGTTCTGGCTGTCCTGACGGCATGCGCCGGCCCGTATCAGTACTACGGGGGAACAGGGGTCCACGACACCACGGCGGCCGAGATCGCAGGGGCCTGGGAAAACGTCGAGGGTACCCGCATGGTGCTTCGCAAAGACGGGGTGGCTCGTGTTGAGAAGCTCGACGGGCAGGACTTCGACTTCGAGGAGGGCTGGCGTCTCTCCGGTACGGGAACCTGGCAACTGAAGGACAGGGACAGTGGACAGGTCGTGCGACTCGCGCTGACAGCCCGGACCCGGGTGGACAGCCGTTCCCCCTCGACGTCCGCCGACTCCTCGGACCCCGAACCCCCGTCGACCTACACGTGGTCCTTCTTCGTGGACCGCGATCAACACGACGATGTGCAGTTGTTCTTCTTCTACGGCGATCCCGACATCGGGAACATGTACATGATGGCGCGCGATTCAGAGGCATAACCATGCGTGTGGTCAGCGGGGCCGCCGGCAACGCGCCTCAACGCGGATCACAGGAGCGCCCGCAACGGGTTGCCGCTCAGCGCACCTACGATCGGCGATCGCGCTCGCCGAGCACGAACTCCGCGGGCCAGCGGTCGTTCAGCACCTTGGCCAGCAGTGGATGGGTGGAGTCGACCACCTCGCAGCGGGAGATCCTCCCCTCCTCCTTGGCCGGCGGGCTCTCAAGGACGACCGGCGCACGCAGCACCTCCTCGCCCCACGGCCCGACCGCGTTGCACAGCAGGCCCTCGAAGCGGTGCCCGGGCAGGGTGCCGTCGTGGACACGGGTGACGAATTCCTCGATCACCTCGGCCTGGAGGTAGATCCAGACCAGGTAGACCACCGTGCGGCCGTCCTGGAGCGGGATCGGGAGCCGCGCTTTGAGGAAGTTGCCGACGCCGTCCACGACCATCATGGCTTTGGTGGCGACGCGTACGCTCTTCGCCCGCTCCTCCTCGGGGAGTTCGGCGACAAGGTGGGGCAGAGCCAAGTCGAAGCCCGGGCGTTCCGGATCCAGCGCCCCGCCGCAGCAGCACTGCGCACCGTGGCCGTGGTGGGGGGCGGGGCCGGTCGTGGCGCCGCTCGGCGCGGGGTCCTCGGCCGGAGTCGGGAGCAGCAGCGTGTAGTAGCGGACCGCCGTGAACGTCGTCGGCTCGGGCAGGTTCAGTGCCGCCATGGCCGCGGAGGCGGCTTGGTGGCGTGTGCCGTTGACCCGGATCTCGGCCTCCATCGCGCCGGGTCGGCCGCCGTAGAAGACTTTGACGCCGTTGAAGAACGGGGATTCCAGGTCCGCGGTGAACGTGTCCGCGACGCGGTGCAGGACGTTCGCTTCCAGCAGGGCGGCCTGCATCCGCCGGTTCTCGGTGGGGTCGAGGCCGAAGGCCACGGTGCCGGAGGTGATCGAGTGCCAGTCGGTCACACCTCGCTCGTGCTCGGGGCCCTCCTGCGCTGCGAAGCGCCCTTGCTGGTACAGGAGTTCAAGCAGGCACGCGCCGGCGGTCTGCACCCATGTGTCTGCGGCGTCACGGGCATCGGCTCCGACCGCCACGACGCAGTCCGTGAAGCAGGGCACGTCCGGCTGGAGACTCACGTCGGGCAGCGCGACCAGGTCGTAGTGACGGCCACCCCCGTGCTGGGGCGGGGTCACCGCTACCGCCCAGCCGTGCGGGCTGAGCAGCGAGTTGCCCTTGAGTTCGGCGCCCTCGGTCACGCCGGGCGCGAGGGCCTCGAGGCCCGCCTTCACCAGAGCGAGGAACTCCAGGTCGGGCAGGCGGTTGTCGGCCTGCTCGGTTTTGCGCCCACGGCGTCGTATCCAGGACATGCGCGGATCATACTGAGACGACCCTGTTGGCCTGGAGGAATTACGGTGCGCCCGGTGCCGCCCCTTCGGTCGCCTGGCATTGCGTGGCAGGCCGACGGCCTCGGCGCCAGCATCCAGGCTGTGCAGTGCTCGTCGTCGTGGGCGAGGACGGGACCGCGGGCGCTGCGGCCGATGGTGAGGCCGGCGTCGAGCCGAAAGACGGGGCGCATGTCGCGACCCGCACACGGGGATAGAGGTGGCCGGAGGTCGCCCTCGCGTCCGTCGCGGGCCGCCGGCCAGGGGCCCGGATGTCGCACGGGACCGGTTCTGAGCGACCGGATTCGCGGGTACGTCCATGCACGACTTCGCCCGTGGCGCGGCGGGGGCGGTACCTCGTCTCGATCGCCAGGTCGGGCGTCGACGCGGCGGCGCTGGAGCGGGCGGCACGTCCGCGGTGGCCCTCATTCCACGGGGTCAACCCCTCCCACGAGGCGGGCCGACCCGTCCCGGGCAGCCCTGGACGGGGCGGGGCAGGGGCGAGGGCCCCCTGCCGGCGCTGGGGACGACGCGATCTCATTGCCGCCCGTCCGCCCGTCCGCCCGTCCGCCCGGCGCCCGCCGCCCACCGTCCGCGTCGAGCGCCGAGTGGGCTGGGTCATAGTTTTTGACCGATCCGTCCAGCATCGAGTTTTTTACCGTATCGTCCATAACGTGCCCCGCCGCGTCGGCGCGGGCCGTACAGCTACAGCTGTGGAGGTCGGACCTCCACCGGACAGGAGACTTGATCATGGGACAGCTCGACGGCAGGACAGCCATCGTCACTGGGGGTAACAGCGGGATCGGGCTGGCCACCGCCAAGCGGTTCGCGGCCGAGGGCGCGTACGTGTTCATCACCGGTCGGCGCCAGGAAGCGCTCGACGCCGCGCTGGCCGAGATCGGTCCGAACGCCACCGCGGTCCGGGGCGACGTCTCCGACCTCGATGACATCGACCGCCTCTACGCCGCCGTTTCCGGGCAGGGGCGCCGCATCGACGTGCTGTTCGCCAACGCCGGCGGCGGCGAGTTCTCGACCTTGGAAGCCGTCACCGAGAAGCACTTCGACTCGACCTTCGGGATCAACGTGAGGGGGACGCTCTTCACCGTCCAAAAGGCGCTTCCCCTGCTGAACGAGGCCGCCTCGGTCATCCTCACCGGGTCCACCGCGGCGACCTCCGGCGGAGAGGCTTTCGGCGTCTACGCGGCCTCCAAGGCGGCCATCCGCTCCTTCTCCCGCACGTGGGCCAACGAACTCAAGAGCCGGAAGATCCGAGTGAACACCCTCGTTCCGGGTCCGATCCAGACCCCCGGCAACTCCGGGCTCGCTCCCAATGCGGCAGAGGCCGCAAAGCTCTGGGACTTCTTCGCCGGCCAGATACCTCTGGGGCGGATGGGCCACCCGGAGGAAGCGGCGGCGGCGGCGCTTTTCCTCGCCGGCGACCAGAGCAGCTTCATCACCGGAACCGAGCTCTTCGTCGACGGCGGTCTCAACCAGGTTTGATCGCGTCACCGCGGTGGCCGGCCAGCGTCCGCCCCACCTCGTCCGCCCGGCGTTGTGCGGACTGCTCGGAGGAGGCCCACGCGATGTAGGCATCCGGTCTGACCAGTACGGACCTGCTGGTCGGACCGGACGTCGTGACGCACTCCACCGTGCCGGCCCACGCTTCGGTCACCGAAGCGGGAAGCGGCGCGTCCGCCGGTGTGACCAGCACGAACCGGCGGCCGCGCAGTACCTCGTACAGGCGTCGGCCGTCGGTGAGCGGGACATCCGGAGCACGCCTCCCCGTGAGCGGGTCCGCGCCCGCCGGGGCGCCGTAGGCGATGTCGATGCCGGACATCGCCCGCGCCAGCCGCGAGGCCACCGGGGGGAGACGCAGGACGGTCCGGGCGGCGACGTCCCGGACGCCGCGCAGCGCGCGCGGGGTGGTCAGGACACCGCGCAGCAGCGCGCCGCTCATACGCAGCACTCTGCGCCCCACCGGGTGCCTTTCGGCCTCGTAGGTGTCGAGCAGGGCTTCGGGGGCACCGTCGCGCAGGACGGCAGCGAGTTTCCAGCCCAGATTGGCCGAGTCCTGGATGCTGGTGTTCATGCCCATGCCGCCGGCGGGGGAGTGCACGTGTGCCGCGTCGCCGACGAGGAAGACCCTCCCGGCGCGATAGTGCGGCGACTGCCGCTCGTCACTGTGGAACCGCGAGATCCAGCGCGGATCGTGCATACCGAAGTCGCGGCCGAGTGCCCGTCGGGCGATGGCCCGGATCTCCTCCAGATCGACCGGTGCGCTGTCCGGCATCTCATGGTGGCGATTCCAGGCCATGATGCGGAACCATCCGTCGCCGTACGGAACGAGGATGGCGAAGGCGTCGCCCACTGCCCCTACGGTGGGGGGCTTTGTCGGGGGGTCGGCCAGCCGGACGTCGGCCAGCATCATGGACCGCACCGCGGAGCGGCCGGGGAACGGCAGGCCGAGGGATCGGCGCACCATGCTGTTTCTCCCGTCGGCGCCCACGACATAGGTCGCGCGCAGCGTTTGGGGGGAGCCGTCCGGGGCCCGTACCTGAACGTCGACGCCGGTCGCGTCCTGCTCGAGCCCGACGGCTTCCCAGCCCTCCCGGATGTCGACACCATGGGAAACGGCCCGTTCCCGGAGTACCCGCTCGGTGTGGTACTGCGGTGTGACCAGCACATGCGGGTACCGGGTCGGCAACCGCGACAGGTCGATCCCCAAGAACTGCAGAACCGGGTTGCGGACGCCGGTCGCGAGCAACTGGTCGGCGACACCGCGGGCGTCGAGTTGCTCCATCGTCCGCGCGTGGACGGCGAACGCCCGGGTGAGCTGCGATTCCTGCACCCGCCGCTCGACGACGGTGCAGCTGACACCGGCCTCCGCCAGATCGCCCGCCAGCAACAGGCCCGAGGGGCCCGCTCCTACGATCAAAACCCGGTTGTCGGAGCTCATACGACCCCTCCAAGGCTGCCGGGGCCACCGCGACGAGCCCGAGGCGATGGGCCGGCCCTCTGGGAATTCCTTGCCCGTCCCTCCGGCGGCGATGCCGACAAGCCGGGGCCCCGGCTCCTTGACAACCCCAGGGCGGCTTTACAAACCGTACCTCCGGGTCCAGCCCTGCGCGCGGCGTGCCGGCGGCTGCGTGTCCCGTCCCGATGACAGGCACCCGAGGTGGAGGCCGTGCTCCGCGTTCGGGGTCACAGCGGGCACGGTGAGCGCTCAGTCGGCGAGCCCGATCACCAGCCACATCAGCAGAGCACCCGTCACCGTGAACAACAAGGTGGCCTTGGAGGGATGGGGGCTGTGGGCCTCCGGCAGGATGTCCGACGTCGCGAGGTACAGCAGGAAGCCGGCGAAGAAGCCGAGATACAGGCCCAGCAGCCCCGTCGGGATCGTGAAGCCCAGCGTGATCGCCGCCCCGACGACCGGAGCCAGCGCGTCGGCCAGGAGCAGCAGTTGAGCCCGGCGCCGGGCATTGCCGTAGAGCCTGGTGATCGTGTAGGTGTTGAAGCCGTCGGCGAAGTCGTGGGAGATCACCGCGATCGCGACGACGATGCCCAGCGTATTGCCGGCCTGATATGCCGCGCCGATGGCGAACCCGTCGATCACACTGTGTCCCACGAGCGCTGACGCCGCCGCCAGGCCGACTCCCTCCGCGGACTCGTGGGTGTGCCCCAACGCGTGGGTGTGGGGCGCGTACTCGCTCTCGTGGGCGCGGTGAATGGCCACCCCCCGCTCCACCACGTGCAGAGCGAGGAACCCCGCGACGAACATCAGCAATGCCGCGGGAACCCCGAACACGTGCCGTGGCTGAGCGGCCAGCGCGTCGGGAAGCAGATCGAAACCGATGACGCCGAGCATGAGACCGGCGGCAAGACCGAGAACCAGATGACGGCGGTCACCGACCCGCTGCGCGACGAATCCACCCACAAGAGTCATGGCCATGGCGCATGCGGCGATCAGAACCGGCATGAGCCAATCTTGCGTGACGCCCTGACGGGTCGCTACTCAGCCCTCCGCGCACACGGGCGCCCCCTGTCCTGGAGTGCCGTGGCACGGCGGACCGCTCTTTGCCGCCCGTACCCGACCGCCGGGGTCCTGGCGGAGCACCGGTCCGTCATCCGGGGGCGTCGGGCGCGCGCCCGGCATGCTGCTGAGGGGTGTGCGGCACTCGGTCTAGAGTGCGTGCGGTAGTAGGCCACAGATCTATGGAGGGTTCGCTCGTCATGTCCGCTGAGATCCACGAGTTCCAGGTGGAAGCGCGTCAGCTGCTGCAGTTGATGATCCATTCGATGTATTCGAACAAGGATGTCTTTCTGCGGGAGCTGGTCTCCAACGCCTCCGACGCGCTGGACAAGCTGCGCTTGGAGTCGTTGCAGAACGACGCACTCGACGCGGACGTCTCCGACCTGCACATCGCCCTGGACGCGGACGCTCAGGCGCGGACGCTGACGGTTCGCGACAACGGGGTCGGCATGTCCCGCGACGAGGTCGTGTCCCTCATCGGCACGATCGCCAGTTCCGGGACGGCGAGGCTGCTGCAGGAGCTGAAGGACACCAAGGACGCGGATGCCGCGGCCGGCCTGATCGGCCAGTTCGGAGTCGGGTTCTACTCGGCCTTCATGGTCGCCGACGAGGTCACCGTGGTGACCCGGCGGGCGGGGGAGAGCCGGGGAACCCGCTGGACCTCGCGCGGTGAGGGAACGTACACGGTCGAGGCCGCCGACGACGCGCCTCAGGGGACGGCGGTGACGCTGCACCTCAAGCCCGCCGATGCGGAGAACCAGCTGCACGACTACACCGACGGCTGGAAGCTCCGGGAGATCGTCAAGCGGTACTCGGACTTCATCACCTGGCCCATCCGCATGCCGGCACAGGCCCCAGCGGCGGCCGCCGACCCGGAGGACGACGGGGGCGAGCAGCCTGCCGCGCCGGAGACCGTGAACTCGATGAAGGCGCTGTGGGCGCGCTCGAAGGAGGAGGTGACCGACGAGGAGTACCACGAGCTGTACAAGCACCTGGCCCACGACTGGCTGGCCCCCGCCGAGACCGTCCTGCTGCGGGCCGAGGGCACCTTCGAGTACCAGGCTCTGCTGTTCATCCCCTCCCACGCCCCGCACGACCTGTTCACCGCCGATCACCGCCGCGGCCTGCAGCTGTACGTCAGGCGCGTCCACATCATGGACGACTGCGAGGAACTGCTGCCGTCCTACCTGCGCTTCGTCAAGGGCGTCGTGGACGCGCAGGACCTCTCGCTCAACGTCTCCCGCGAGATCCTTCAGCAGGACCGGCAGATCCAGATGATCCACCGGCGCCTGACCAAGAAGGTCCTGTCCACCCTCAAGGACCTGATGACGGGCGCACCCGACCGGTACGCCACCGTGTGGCGCGAGTTCGGCTCCGTGCTGAAGGAGGGCCTGCTCAGCGACTTCGACAACCGGGACACCCTGCTGTCGCTGTGCTCCTTCGCCTCCACGCACGACGCGGAAGCGCCGACCACGCTGGCGCAGTACGTGGAGCGCATGAAGGAGGGCCAGGAGGAGATCTACTACCTGACCGGCGACTCCCGGGAGGCCGTCGAGAACTCCCCGCACATGGAGGCCTTCCGCGCGAAGGGCATCGAGGTACTGCTGCTGACCGACTCCGTCGACGAGGTCTGGGTCACCGCGGTACCCGCTTTCGACGGCAAGCAGCTGCGCTCGGTGGCCAAGGGCGAGGTCGACCTCGACGCAGGTGAGCAGGACACGCAGACCGTCAGCGAGCGCGAGAACCAGCAGAAGGAGTACACCGGCCTGCTGTCCTGGATGACCGAGGTACTCACCCAGGACGTGAAGGAGGTCCGGCTGTCCACCCGCCTGACCGTCTCCCCGGCCTGTCTCGTCTCCGACACGCACGACATCACCCCGGCGCTGGAGAACATGTACCGGGCCATGGGCCAGGACGTCCCGCACACCAAGCGCATCCTCGAACTCAACCCGGGCCACCCGCTGGTCGGCAGCCTCAACAAGGCCCACGCCGAACGTGGCGGGGACCCGGCCGACGCCGGCCTCGGCGACATCGCGGAACTCCTCTACGGCATGGCCCTCATCGCCGAAGGCGGCGCACTGAAGGACCCGGCGCGCTTCGCCAAGCTCATGGCCGATCGCCTCACCGTCTGACCCGGCCCGTCCTGCGTGGGCCTTTCGGACCGGTGGGGTCGCTGCCCACCGGGCCGAAAGGCCGAGCGCATTCACGTCTCCCCAACGGTGCCGCCTGTTGCCGTCTCCGGCGCGGGCGGCGCCGTTCAGGCCGACCGGGCCCAGGGGGAGCAGTGGCACTGTTCCGCCGCCGTCATCGGGCTTGCCACTCCCGGGCGCTGGCCGAGTAGACGGTGCGGCGGGCGCGGTTGAGGTTGCCGAGCGGGCGGAACTCCGGCGGGGCGTGCCAGGGGTTGAAGGCAAGGCTGTCCACGCGGTCGCAGTTGGCCAGGCCTCTTTCGCCAAGGATGTCCTGGACGGGAATCGTCAGGGTGGCCACGCCGAGCCAGGGCGAATCGTCCTCCATCCATTCGACCGACCCGTCCTCGATCGGTGTCAGTCGCTCGTTGACGTACTTCTGGATGTGGAGGGCGAATCGCACGGACGAGCCGCTGAGCCGGGCGGCGAATTCGGTCCGGAGTCCGTCGTTCGAGTTCTGCGGCGGGGCGGACGTGGGTTCGGGACCGGCGAGAGGGCTGATGCGGAACCTGACGGGTCCGGCATCGCCCCACAGGATGGCCCCGCGGCTCCAGTAGGACTCCAGAGCCAGACTGGGGGACGGGCGGTTGGCCTGTCGCAGGTTGCCGACGATGCGTGCGGTCTCCGATGGGCCGAAAGCCTCCAGCATGCGTGACATGACCAGGTGTTCGGGACCGGCACCGATCCTGGCGATCTCTACGAACTGGGTGGCGTCACGGGCGTGGGAGACCGGAAAGCTCGTCATGAGGAGGTCGTGTTCGCTCCCACCGGGGTGGCTGATCTTCAGTGCCGCGCCGCGGAGGTCGGGGACGACGTCGGACCGGATGGTCCCGCTGGCGTTGGACAGCCTCACGATTACCGGCAGTTGTGTCCCGGCGACGAAGTGCCCGGCGTGCAGGTCGGCGGGCAGGTCGGTCCGGAACCGGAGCTCCGCGTTGTCCACGCCGACAACGATCTTGGCGTGGAAAGTGCGACGGGAGACCTGCGATCCGGACTTCTCCTTGTTGGCCCGCTGGACACCGACGACGATGTCCGCCAAGTCGCGGAAATGAGCCTCTTCGGCTTCGGGGGAGCCGCCGTGGTGGATCTCGCGCCAGGGGGCTGCCCCCGGAGCGTCAGGTGAGGAGGTGCGGGTGTCTGTCATCGTGCGTCTTTCTTGGTCGGCCCGGTGGTCGGTCGGATGAGCCGGGCGTTGTGCGTCGCTGTCTCGATGACGTCGTCGAGTCGGCCGGCAAGGACCTGCCGCGCCGCGCTGAGCGTGAAGCCGGCAGCGGTGCCGACGGGTACGTGGGCCGGGACGGCGAGCGCATAGGGGTCGACCAGGACGTCGACGACGACCGGGCCGCCCGTGTGGGACAGTGCGCCGGCGAGCCCCTCCTCCACGTCATCGGGGTCCTCGATGCGGATGCCCCTGGCGCCCAGGGCCTCTGCGACGGCGGCGAAGTCCGGATTGGCCAAATCAGTCCCGAAGGGAACGAAGCCCGCTTCCTGCTGTTCGATCTTGACGAAGTCGAGGCTGCTGTTGTTCAGCACGATGTGCACGACGGGAAGGCGGTGCTGTACCTCCGTGAGCAGATCGCCGAGAGCGAGCATGGTGAACCCTCCGTCGCCGCACAGCGCGATCGTCTGTCTGCCGGGGAAGGCGAGCTGTGCGCCGAACGCGCCGGGTGAGGCGGTGGCCATCGACGCCCATGAGAACGATCCGAACAACCGCCGCCGCGGGCCGTACTTGATGTGTCGAGCGGCCCAGATGACGGGAGTGCCCGTGTCCGCGAAGAACAGCGCGTCGTCGTCGGCGAGGTCGCTGAGGACGGTGGCGAGGTACTCGGGCCTGATCGGTTTGATACGAGGACCCTTGTCGGTGTAGTGCCGCATCCTGCGGTGGAAACGTTCGGTCTCCGCCACGCAGTGGGCGAGGTACGCCCCGTCGGCCTTCGGTTCGACCAGCGGCAGCAGCTCGGCCACGGTGGCCCGTACGTCGCCGGTGACGCCCAAGGCCACCGGTACGCGCCGACCGAGCCGTTCCGGGTTCCGGTCGACCTGGATGACCCTGGTCCTGCCGTGCGGCAGGAACTCGCTGAACGGGAAGTCGGTGCCGAGCATCAGGAGCAGGTCAGCGTGCTGAAGCGCGTAATGGCAGCCTCCGTAGCCGAGGAGACCGGTCATCCCCACCGCGTTCGCGTTGTCGTGCTCGAGGAACTGCTTGCCCTTGAGGGAGTAACCGACCGGTGCGCTGAGCTTCTCGGCCAGCGCTTTCACCTCGGCGTGGGCCCCGGCGCATCCCTCGCCGCCGAAGACCGCCACGGTACCGGCCGCATTGATCATCTCGGCCATGACCGAGAGATCCTCGGCCCCGGCAGGCGCACGCACCGGTCGCGGCAGCGGAATCTCGTAGCGGTCCTTCGGCGCGTCCGCCGCCGCGATGTCACCAGGCAGCGCGACGACCGCAGGACCGCCCCGGGTCACGGCGGCCATCACCGCCGAGGTCACGACAGTGCGCAGCTGAGCGGGATTGACCAGCCGGCCCACGTACACCGCCGCGGACGCGAAGAACCGGTAGGGGTTCAGTTCTTCGACGGTCGAACTGTCCGTCAGGCGTGTCTCGGTGTCGCCGGCCAGCACGATGACGGGCACCTCTTCCTTGAGGGCGTCCAGCATCCCGTTGATCAGGTGCGCCACTCCGGGGCCCGCCGTTCCGCACACGGCGACGGGGCGTCCCGTCAGTTTCGCCTCGGCGACCGCGGCGAAGACGCCGAACTCTTCGTGCCGGACGTGCACGAAGTCCACCTGGCCGTTGCGCCGCATCGCGTCGACCACGGGGTTGAGCGCGTCCCCCACGATCCCGTAGCAGCGCCGCACACCGGCGCTGACCAGCATTTCCCACAGTCCGTCGGCCACTGTCCTCGACATGGCGGGTGTCTCCCTGTCCGCTGGTGCCGTCGGTCCGGTCAGCGTTCGCCGGACGCGGCGTCGAGGACTCCGGCCCGCGGGCTCAGTGCCCAGTCGAGGGCGAAGTCGGCGACGGCTTCCCATCCGGGCGCTCCGCAGGTGAAGTGATCGCGCCCGTCGAAGACGGTGTGGGCGGTGACCGCCGTCGAGTGCTTCGCGTTCTTCTCGTAGTTCTGCCGCTGGACGACGGGGGGCAGGATGTGGTCGCTGCCGCCGGAGACGAAGAGCAGCGGCGCGCGGTCGCTGTCGGAGAAGTCGAAGGTTGTGGCGGCGTGCGGGGTGACAGCCGCGAAACCGCCCTGGAAGAGGATGCGGGCCGGAGTGGGTGCCGCGTAGCGGTCGAAGACCTGCTGGGAGGCGTTCTCGTCCAGAGTGTTGGTGAAGGCGTAGTGGAACTGAGCGGCCGTCAGGGGGACGGCCCGGCGTATGTTCGCCGGGTCCTTCAGCACCGGGAGGACCGAGCGCAGCTCCGACAGCGGCATGGCATTCACGCCCTTGACCGCGGCGCCGTCGATCGACACCCCGGCCGTTCCGAGACCGGAGCCCACCAGAAGCTGCGCGAACGTCCCGCCGAACGAGTGCCCCATGATGATCGGAGGAGCGTCGAGCTTCTCGATGACCTCAGTGAGGTGGTCCAGGACCTCGCGGACTCCGACGCCGGCGATCGCCGAGGCGTCCTCGCGGAGCGCAGCCACTCCGGCTTCCCCCGGCGCGATCCCGGGGTAGCCGGGCGTCACGACGGTGAAGCCGCGCGCTTCGTACCTGGCCACCCAGTGCTCCCAGGCCAGCGGTGTCATCCACAGCCCGTGAATCAGGACGATCGTCTTCGTTGCAGCAGTCATGCCTGCATCCCTCCATCGTTGCGGCCGCGGCCGCGGCCAGGCGCACGCGCCCGGACGGCCTTGCTCTGTCGCAGACAGCGTGCCGCCGCGCGCACTGTGCACGGCCCCAACAGTCGCCGCCGCAGTTGTGCGCGGCGACGACACCAGCTCGCTTCGCGAGGACCGGGCGCTCGGGCTCATCCGTCCGTCGCCGGCCCGTGGTCGTGCCGGGCCCGATTACCACTGCTCACCGTGTCGCTCCAGACCACGGCCAGCCTGGCCAGCTCTCGATGTGCGTGGCGGTCGAGGTCGAGGCCGGAGAGCTTCTCGATCCGGTTGATGCGGTAGAGCAAGGTGTTGCGGTGGGCCGGGAGTGCCGCGGCCGCTTCCGTCCGGTTGAAGCCGTGCGCGGCCAGGGAGCGCAGTGTCTGCGACAGAGTTCCCGAGGGGTCCTCGGCATCCAGCAGGCCCAGGACCCGTCGCACGATGCTGTCGGCCAGCCGGGGGGAATTCGCGAGCATGATCTCCGTCAGGAAGTCGTCCAGGCGGATCCGCCCCCGGCGTCCGTCCCCGATCGCCAGAGTGACGAGATCGTGCAGGTTGCCGACCGCGTCCGCGAGCCCTGTGTCGCTGGTGGCCGACTCGGTGGCGAGAATCAGCGCACTGTCGGCAAGAGGGCCGGCCCAGTCGAAGTCCGGTCCGGTCAGGCCGGCGACGCGGTGACCGTCCGCGCAGGCGAGTGCGCCCGCGGACCGCAGTCGCGCCGCCAGTCCCGAGTGCGCGGCGGCCGAGCCGCCGACGACGGCGGCGACGAACGGGCAGTGCGGCCCCGCGAGTCGGAAACCCAGTCGCTCCGCCCGGTCGAGGTCCTCGACGGTCGTCGCCGATTGCGCGCAGACGCGTGCGAACAGCGTCGCCGCCCGGGAGTTGCCGTGGGCGGACGGCAGGTCCCGCTGGTCGGCGAACGCCCGTGTGACCGTCGTGAGGGCGATGTCGAGGAACGCCCACGGCACTTCCAGGTGCGGGAGCAGCCAGGCACCGCTTTCCGGCGAGTCGGCTTCCAGCACGGTGCTCCGCACTGCCCGCGCCGCTCCCGAGCAGGCGCGGATCACGTCCTCGGCGGCCAGGCCGTGGCGTGCCGCCTCCCGCGCCGTCTCGTACAGGTCGGACAGCGCTGCCTCGTCGGGTCCCTGCCCGCTCAGCAGCCAGTTCCTGGCCAGATCCAGACTGCGTCGGACCATGTCCTCCATGACGCCCGCCTGACAGCCACGACCGGCTATCCGGC
Source organism: Streptomyces sp. NPDC088732 (assembly GCF_044751205.1). Taxonomy (NCBI): domain Bacteria; kingdom Bacillati; phylum Actinomycetota; class Actinomycetes; order Kitasatosporales; family Streptomycetaceae; genus Streptomyces; species Streptomyces sp. NPDC088732. The sequence continues at coordinate 59,468 of NZ_JBIVLI010000027.1, read as the reverse complement.
CCACCGGGGCGCCGCTCAGCTTGCAGGCCACCTGCCGTGCCAGTGACTCGCTGTCGAGGCCCCGGAGAACGCTGCGCAGCCGGCCGACCGCCGCGGGCCCGGCGGCGGTCCGGGTCATGGCGTCCATGGTTCAACCTTCCGGAGGCTTGGTGCGATGCGGCTCCCGCCCGCGCGCGGGGCAGCGGATACCGCTGCGCCGGCGGACAGGGGAGGGCGGCCGACGCGCAGGAATGCAAGGTGTCGCGGGTACTTCGTCCCGACCGGTGGCAACCGGCGCAGGGGGTGGCCCATCCCGTGGTGACCGTTGTGCCGGTGCCGAACGCGACGCGGGGGATGCGGAGTGGGCACCCCGCGTTGTCACATCACGTCCGGCGGCGGGAGCAGGAAGTTCCATGCGCTCAGCACGCCGCTCACGAACGCCACGACCGATGCGGGCAGCAGCAGGTAGAGCCCGGTGGGCAGGCCGCACGCCAGGACGGCTCCGCCGGCCACGAACAACAGCATGACGACGATGCCGGTGTCCCGACGATCGAAGAGCCCGGCCCGCCTCCTGGGAACGTTGGCCACACGTCGTTTGCGACGCTCGATGACCAGAAGGCTCACGTTTCCATTCAGCCCTGCGGTGATGAACTCCGTGCCCAGGGCCCAGTCGGGCTGGCGGGGCACCAGCAGAACCGTCGCCATGACCAGCGGCGCGAGGAACAGCACGAGCGTCTGCGCAGCGATGGCCCGCAGCACCGGGTGTCCCGCGATCCGTTCGGCGTTCAGGGACACCGCGACGAACAACAGACCGGTCAGAGCCCCACTGGCACCCCCGGTCATCACGCCGAAGCTCTCCCAGCCAACGAGACCGGCCATCTCCTCGCACACTCCCCATCGGCAGTTGGAAACACGTTCATCGGGGCAGCCACCGCAGCACTGCCGGGCGGTTGCCCGTTTGCCACCTCCCGCAGGTCCGCCCCAGGGGACTGCGGCCGGCTCCGATGCGTGCCGGCTCTCGCGCGTACGGCCTCCACGGACGTGACTTCCGCCCCCGTCATTCAATGCCCTTCCCCCTTGGGCGCGGGCACGAAGAACAGGCGGGTTTCTGGGCCCTCGCCCACCGGGGACGCCCCTAGCGTCGCGGCATGAACAAGAGCCCCGTCGCCCGCGTGGGCGGCTCCTGGACCTGGCATCTGCTCTATGGAGTGGTCTCCATCGCCACCGGCATCATCGCCGTGGCATGGCCCGGTCCGACCCTCGTTGTGCTCGCGGTGCTCCTCGGCACGCAGTTGATCGTCACCGGGGTCTTCCGGTTGGTGGGATCCGCAAGCCTCGGGGAGTCGAGTACCGCCCGCACCCTCACGGCGATCCTCGGCGTCGTGAGCCTGCTCCTCGGGCTGTACACGATCCGGCACGTCCTGATCACGCTGCTCGCGCTGGGGATTCTGCTGGCTGTCTACTGGATCGTGGACGGTTTCACGGCCGTGTTCGCGGCGATCGACCATCCCGCGCTGCCCGGGCGTGGGTGGAATGTCTTCATCGGGCTGCTCGGTGTTCTCGCGGGCCTGACACTGCTGGTCTGGCCGGGGCTGTCCCTGCTGACGCTGTCCCTCCTGGCCGGGCTGTGGCTGATCATGCTGGGTGCCATGCAGCTGGGACTCGCACGCCGGATCCGGGCCGCCGCCTGAGGAGAGGTCCACGAGCCGTGATCGGGGCCGGTGCACCGGGCGCCTTCGCCGGACGCCCTGCACCGGCGCCCGGTGCTCGCAGAGGCGGCTGTGCAAGGATTTGTGAGTGACTGTGCACGACCCCTCCGGTCCGGGCAGACCGAGTGGTGACCTGCGGCGTGTTCTGGAGCGCATGGACGCGGGCGTTCTGGTGCGCCGGATGGAGTTCGGATTCGCCCGGCTCCCCGCCTACACGAACTTTCTCTGGCCGGTGGACCGCGCGGCCGTGGTGCGCTGGAACGTCGATCTCGTCATGCGCTGGATGATCAACGGCATCCCCCCGGACGACTACCTCCGTTCCGAACTGCACGAATTCCTGCGTGCACGTGCCGCGGCCGGCCAGCCGATCGAGGACAGCATCCTGGTGTACCGCCGCGGTGCCCGGATGTTCTGGGAAGCGCTGCTGGATCTGGCGACCGACGAGGGACGGTCCTTGCTGATCGCCGAGTCGGACACGCTCTGGAGCGCTCTTGAGCAGTACCTGGACATCGTCGTGGCCGTGGTCGCGCAGGTCTACGCGGACCAGGAGGACGCACCGTCCACCGCTGGTGACCGGCGTGCTCGTGCCCTGTTCGACCGGTTGTGCGCGCAGTTGCCCGTCACCATCGAGGACCGGGACCGGGCCGCCCGGGTCGGCTTCGACCTGACAGAACCCTTCTGCCCCTTCACCGCGCGGCTGGTAGGGGTTCACGTCGGCGGGCATGCCCACTTCGCGTCGCGGCTGCGTTCCGCGGGGGTGCTCGCGTTCACCGAGGGCGTCGGCGTCACCGGCCTCGCTTCGCCGAAGTTCGACTGGTCGCCGTACCTCGATGACCCGCGACTGCTTCTGGCTCAGGACCCGCCCCTCACGGGCGGACACCGACTGGGGGCGGCAGCGGACGGGTTGCGCGCACTCATCGCGATCGCAGCCAGGTCCGGGCGCCGGGGCCTCGTGCACGCCGAGGACTTCTTGCCCGAACTGATGCTTGCCAATTCGCCGGGGATCGCCGAGCGGACGACTCTGCGGGTCTTCGGCCCTTTGAAGCAGGCGGATGCCACGGATCTGGAGATCACCCTGCGGTGCCTCGCGGACAACGGTTTCGACAGCGCGGCCGCCGCGGCCGCGCTGCCGGTGCACCGCAACACCCTGCTGTACCGGGTCACCAGGATCGAGAAGCTGACGGGGCTGTCGCTCAGGAACCAGCGGGATCGAACGCTTGTGCTTCTCGCGGTCATGTGGGACGCGATCGCCGAGGACGTGCGGCCGGATTCCGGAGGGCTGGAGGGCCCCGAAGTCTGGTGACGCCACCGTACGGCTGTGCCGGCACGAGCGGCGCACGGCACTGAAGTCCGCGCCGCGGAAGTCGGCACCGGTGCCGGGACCGCCTTGATCCGAGGGGCCCTTGAAGAGGTTGCCCGAACTCCGATGAGTTCCCGCACGGACCGAGGTCTTCAGGACGTCCCCGCGCGCACGGACCTGGAGGAACCTTGAAGCTCTTGCTCACGTCAGGCGGCGTCACGAACCCGAGCATCCGCACGGCGCTCGTGCAGCTTCTCGGCAAGCCGATCGCCGCATCCCACGCCCTCTGCGTTCCGACAGCGCAATGGGGTCACCCGATGTGCGGTCCGACGTCGGTACGGGGCCTCTTGGCCGCCGAGCCCACGTGGCAGCACCGAGGTACCGACGAAACGGGCCTCCGGAAGTGACGAAAGTCGCTACCGGGGCCCGTTTCTCGCGTTGATCTAGGGATCCGCAGGTCGGGTTGGCCGAACGTAACGTCCCTCACACGTCGAAGCCCCCTCGTCGGCCGTCACAGGTCGACGAGGGGGCTTCCGTGTTGAGGTGATGTCCTGGGTGTGATGCCTGTCACTCAGGTGGCGGACGTCAGGTGGCCGATCGGGGTCCAGGTGCCCAGGGGCTTCGTCTTGCGTCTGCGGTTCGTGCGCCTGACGGGTCGTTCCCCGCTGAGGGCCAGGCTGTCCAGCCATCTTGTGATCTTGCGCCTGTTGGCGTGGGCGATCTGGAACACAAGAAGGATGGTCTGGGCGGCGAGTCCGCGGATGGGCCGTAACCGCGAGGACTCGATGGCCTCGGCGAGTGGGCTCTTGGCGAAGCCGTTGAAGCCTTCGACGCTGTTGCGGAGGCGGAAGTAGATCTTCTGCCACTGTTCATCGCCGTAGTCCAGGGCCTGCCAGTGCTTGGCCCCTTCTTCTGGGGCGAGGGTGATGGCTCGCTGGCGGCAGACCTTGACGGGGCCGGTCGGGCTTGGCTCCGGGTCGACGAGGGGGAGCTGGATGCCGCGGCCCAAGGAACGGGGCTTGAGGGGGCACTGGACCTTGCCAGCCTCTGCGGGGCACATCATGCGCTGGTGGCCTTCGGCGTCCTGCCGTTCTTTGGGCATCAGGCGGTAGGGCTTACGTGCGGCGATGCGCGCGGTCCAGGTCTCGCGGTCGATGCGGCCGGCGTGGAGGTCGCCGGTGGCGTCGATGAGGGCCTGGGGCATGGAGGGGCAGTACCAGGTGCCTTCGACGAGGATTGCTCCTTGGGTTCCGCCCTGGTTGCCGAGCTGGTCGACGCGGTAGTCGTAGACGGGCTGGTAGCCCAGGGCCCGGACGGGCAACTGCCATTCGGCCGGTTCGGAGTTGTTGTAGGCGCGGTCGCCGGCGAGGTAGCCGGGGGCGTAGCCGCGCTTCTGGAGCCGGGAGATCGTTTTCAATCCGTTGTATGCGGGCCGCTCTCCGGGCTTGTCCAGGCAAAGACCGAGGACGAGTGCCGGGGGGACCTCGGGATCGGGCGTGCCGTCGTCTAGGAGCGGCTTGTCGTGCCGGGTGTCCCTGGTGACGGCGAGATGGGCGTCGAAGCCGAAGAGGTAGCGCTTCCTCAAGGAGGGCTTCTTCTGCGGGATGCCTGAGAGCTTTCGCGACTTCCGGGAGGGCTCTGCGTCGTCGGCGAGGGGCGAGGCGTCTGGGTCGCGGTGGTCGCCCTCTCGTACGTACCAACCGGCATCGGGGTCGGTGGACAGTTCAGGCCCGTTGGTGCGGCGGCCGCGGGCGTAGGTACGCACGGGAGTCGCATCCACGGCTACGCCGCCCGTCAGTTCGGCGAGCAGATTCTTGAGCGGGCCCACGGACGCGTCGAGTACGAACTCGGTGAACAAGGCCAGCCGATGCTCGCGCGCTGCGAGATCCGCGGGGTCGGCCGTGTCGATGAGCCTCTGGGCCTCTTGGCGCGTGAGGTGCTTGTTGGGAGGCAGAGGCGATGGGTCCATTGCGGTCTTCATGGCGTGGAACAGACGGCGTACGACGGCGTAGGCGGCCTCGAAGCCCCAGTCGTTGTCCTCGTAGTCAGGGATTTCGAGTTGGGTGCGCATGGCCGGGCTGAGGCGGAAGTAGAGGACGTCCGTGGTCCGCTCCAGGATGATCTTTCCGCCGGTGATCTGGCAGCACAGGTGGAGACCGATCAGCAGGGTGCGAAGGCGGAGCCGGCGATGGCGCCCACGGGGGAGGTGAACAAACTCTTCCAGCAGCGGGACGAGCGAGCTGCCGTCCACTTCTTCGATGGCGGGCTCGACGTCCGCGTCGGATAGGTGGTTGCGCTGGACACGCATGGCTGCCAGCCGCGCGTGGCGGTCCTTTGCCGCTGTCCGTCCGCCCGTCATTGCTCGCCTCGCAGAAGGGCCGCGGCGTCCGTCGGGGAGACCCCGGGCAGGAAGGGGAGGATCCGCGACAGGCCGTGGAGCGTGTCCACACCGGCGGCTGCGACGATCACGGTGATCGGGAGCCGCTCCTCGAAGAGCTCCAGCAGCCAGGTCGCGCGCAGGCGGCCCATGACCAGGCGTGGAAAGTCGTGGCTGCGCCGCGTGCGGGATAGGAAGTTCGTCACGGTGTTCGTACCGCGGCTGTGGCAGTTGGGCCGGAACAGATAGCTGGCGGTCCCAGGGTTCTCCAGACGCTCGGCCGCGGCACCCAGGACGCCCTCCCAGCGCCTACGGCACACGATGAGCCGCTCCCGGCGGCCGCGGGTGGCCACGACGACGGCTCCTGCCCCGCTGAGGGGCCGGCGTACGTCGTGAGCACGCAGAGGGATGATCTCGGGCGAGTCGAGGCCTGCACCGGCTCCCAGGGCCATCAACGTCTTGCAGCCCCAGCGCAGTTCATCGGTCGGCTGGCTGCCGGCCCAGCCCCACAGGTCGGCCAGTTCGGTGCGGCTGTAGGGACAGTTCGCGGTTGAGGCGGAGAGCTTCGCGGGAGCGCCGGTCAGGCACTCGCCACCGATGACGATCTCGCGCAGGCGTAGCAGCCGTGTGCGGTAGTTCCCGCGCGTTCCTGCCCCGACCTGAGGGCAGCCCACGGCGATGAACCGCTCGATGACCTCGCGCGAGAGCCAGACCTCCGCCGTGGCCGGCAGGCCTTCGCCGTTACAGAAGAGAGCCAACTGCGCCAGCGCCGTGAGCAACTCGCGCGCCTTGTAGGGCGTCAGCGGGTCAGCAGCCAGGACCACGCGGCGCACCTCGTCGCCGACGCGGCTCCACCCCGCGGGGGAACCGGCCGGACGATAGGAGTTGATCCGTTGACTCATCACATGCCGCCACACCAGCACCCCAGCGGACGGGGTGCTATTCGAATAACATCTATCCGAGGTGGAGGCCGGACGCGACTTGGGAGGACCGGATGAGTCAGACTGCACTTCATGCCGCAAGGAGATGCCCGCAGACTGCCACCGCGTGCTTATCGCATCAGCGGCACATGGCCTGAGGCCGTCATGGAGGAACACCACGGGGCCCGTGTCGCCCAAGCGCTTGCTGCCAAGCTCCAGGCCGCGATCGACGGGAAGCAGTGGTCCGTTGCCGAACTCTCCCGTCAGAGCGGCGTCGCGCGGTACACGATCACAAAGGCCCTCGCGGGGGAGGCGTGGCCGGACTTGTTGACGATCGCGAACCTCGAGAAGGCGCTCGACGTGGATCTGTGGCCTGGGCGCGGTGTATGACGTACGCCCGGTAATCACGCGCGCTCCGACGGCAGCGGTGGGCAGAGTCATTGAATACGCGAGATCGAACATGAGGTGGTCATCCCTTCGGGGGAAGGGCGGCACCATTTCTCGTAACCCGCTACCGGCGGCACGCGGCCGTCCGTAAAGTGAAGCGTGGCACGAACTGATCCGGCTCTGTGGAAGGTTCTCGGAATGTTCGTTGCTGTCGGCCGCCACCAGAGGCGTAAGTCCTGGTGGCGGCCTTCCTTTTACGCGCTCTCGCCAGGAGTGGTGCCTGTGCCGAGCACGCTAGCCGTGATCGACGTTGTACTGGTAAAGCGCACCGGGGTGCTTGTGGAGAATGCCGGCACGCCACATGTCGTCCATAGCGACGCGGAGAGCCTTCTCGTTTCCGTCCTGCAAGGCGGCAACGACCTGGGCCACCTTCCAAATGCGGCTGGGGTCCTGGACCAACAACTCCTTGACGAGCTGCTTGCGAGTGGGGCCTCGGGAGCCACTTGAGCCGGACTCCTCGTCCGGATCGCCGTAGTCGGGCGAGTGTAGGTCGTCTGCCTTGCGCTGATCAGGCACTCCGTTGCGTTTCCAGTCCTCGAAGGTGTCCTTCTGCTTCTTGAGGTGACGAACGTGTCGCAACCTTTGGCGCACCTTGAAGAGATCTTTTTGAGTTGCTTCCTCCTCCTGTTCGAGCATCTTGACGTACTTATCCGGATCGCTGGCGTACTCCGCCCATGGAAGGTCCTCAATCATGTGAGAACGGTATCCATGAGAAGGCACAGGGGAACCCCTTCGCAAGGGGTAATTCACCCGATGTGGCGACAAGATCGAGTACCTCAGGTGAGGTGTACATAGAGCGCTGCAAATTACCTGTGCCCCTGTTTTTGGCCCTGTCTGCATTTTTCCTGTCTCGAGGCACGGGTGACACAGGGGCAGGTTTGTTGGGTTAGCTAGCACAGTGGGCTGTGAAACCATTCCGCCTCGCCAATTGGACAGGTTGTGTGCCAGGCCTGATTTTCCAGGACGTGAGGCCTGTTTCGTTGAAGGCATCTGCGTGTGTATGTCTGTTGAAACCTGCTGCGCAAGGTCGGGTAGGGCTGGGGGCGGCAGATGGGTAGCTGGTGCGGCGTTTGCGTACAGGGCTGGATTCACAGCGCCTGCCAGAATCGACCGGCCCGTGTTGATGTTGCGATGGACTTCTGAAGGTCGGGTCAGGAGGACAGGTCCTGGTGGGCGGATGTTGTCTGAACAGTCCTGGGCCATGCCGACGGCAAGCCTGTCGACCTCTGGTCTGCCCGTCTCGACTGCCGCGTCCTAGTGGTTTGGGGGACAGGCCTGTGTAGGAGTTTCCTACTTGAGCTGTCCCCCACGGCAGCCAGACATTGTCGCGAGCCCGTGTAGGCAGGGCCGCTTCGAGAGAAGGTGGCTCCCGTACCGGGTGTACCGCGGTTCCTCAGGGAAGCCCCTGCCTCGGCGCCTTCATCAGTCAGGACCGGCAGGGTACGCGCAGACTATTGCCACTCGAGGGTCAAGGGCCCGTCAGGTAGCCATCCGTCCCAATAGCCATCCACGACATCCGGTAGCTCTGGCGGTAGGACGCGAGTCCCAGGCTGACGCAGCTGTGCCGGAGTCCACCACCTGGCGGGTTGGGTGGGATCCGCAGCCGCGATGTGTCTGATGAGCTCCGCGGGTAGGGGGCTCTCCGGGATGGCCAGGAGTAGTCGCCTCTCAACCCGGTGGCCTGAGGAGGGATGGGGATGCGACGCCCAGATGTGCCCGACCACAGATCCAAAGTGCACAGCGACGGTCCCGGCGGTTCCCGCCTTTGTGAGAGCCGACGCTGCGGACCCGTACGAGGCTGGGCTGGTCGTCTGGCCTGCCATGGGTGACCAGGACCCTGCCCGATCAACAAGTAGGACAGTGCGCCGGCAGCGGTCCAGCAGAGCAACAAGCGCAAGTCTTTGAAGGCGAGGCCCGGGAATCAGCATGTGGCTAGCCTGAGGGCATGTTATTCGAATCGCATTCCAATTGGTGCATACGGGTGAGGGGGCAGTCGGCGGTTATCGGAGCCGGAGGTTATCGTGGCCATCCTGTGCTCGTTTGTGTGTTTCGTCGCGAAAGTGAGCCGGGTGCTGGCCCTGCCGGAGCAGACTTCTGGGCATGACGAACAAGAACAGTGGTGTCTCGACCGACGATGCCTTGCGCGCCATGCGGCGCATCACCGGCCGTCGAGTCGAGGGCGATCGCGCCGCTGATGCTTCGGCCCTGGATGGTCGGACGCAGGAACGTGTCCGGGCGCTTACCCAGCTACTCGGCCGAGACTCAAGGGCGCGAGGACGCGGCCACGAAGATCCCATGGATGATTTCTCGATCATGCGCTGGTGGCTGCTGCAGCAGGAACACGAGGCCATCCAGGACGCTCTCGAGGCGGGAGAGACATGGGAGACGCTGGCGGGCTCGCTCAGCCTCGGGTCGGCGAACGCTGCCAAGGAGCATGCACAGCTTTTGGAGTGCGTCTTCGGCCCAGAAGAGGCGTCGCACGGGACGGACTAAGCAGGCCAGGCGGCTCGGACCCAGTGGGAGTGCGCCGTGCCTCCGGCGGGTCAGGTTCCGAATCGCCCCAGCGGCTCTTCTTCTAGCTGCTGGCGTACGGGTGTACGTACCTGCCTTTGTTGAACGGGGTGAACCAGGAGCCGAGATCCATCGGCGCGATGCCCAGGGACGCTGTCTCCGGGGCCTCGTCGATGCCGTCCATGGAGTCGTCGTAGAGCCACTCGAAGTCCATGTCCTCGTAGACGCCGTTGGCGAACACGTCGAGTGCCGACGACACTCCCGAGCTGAGAAGGCCGTGCGTGTCAAGAACGACGCTCGCCTCCCGTAGCAGCAGCTTCAGGGCCAGCTCTTCGGCGACGCAGCTGAGCTGTTGGAATGTGCCTTCCGTGAATCGGGTCGTCATGGCGAGGGCTGTCACCAGGAAACGGCGGGTGAACTGAGCGTTGTATTGGAGGGCGTAGCGGCCAGGCAGCTCATCCAGCAGCCACATCATTCCCTCGCACTCGGCGACGTTGCTGTTCTCATGGCTCAGGGTCTCGGCGTCCTGGAACAGTTCATCCACCAGCAAGCTCGTGCCGTACACCAGGGCGCCGGCCGCGAGTTCGGCGTCGCTGGCGGTGGTGCTGAAATCCTCGTCGTAGGTCGACTCCGGGTCGCCGTCCTGGAGCTCCTCTTCGGTCAGGCAGCCGAACATCCCGGGCCCGAACGCCCGAAGCTCGGTGGCCATGGACCGCATTGACCGTTCAGCTTCTTCGGCGTCTGCCTGGGCATCGAATGGCTCCGTTTCGGCTCCAGCCTGAGGCGACTGCCCGAGAATTGCCCGTCGGGCCGCAGGGTCGTCAGGGGGAGCATCGGGTCCATCCGCGGCTTCCAGGCTCTCGCGAGCCAGATCAGGGTGGAGCTCGACCGCACACCGCTCGATGGTCCAGTCAGCCAGGAGCTCGGACCTGTCCAGGAGCTCGGCGACTGCCGCGGACACGGATTCTTCGGCGAACTCCAATGCCGGCGCCTCCACGAACACCTTCACCATGGCCCCGCCGGGGTGGACGGCGACGATGCTGTCGAGGAGGTCGACCTCGATGCCGTCCGGTCCTTCGATTGCTTCGATCGCATCGAAGCCCTCTTTGAGCAGCGCCAGCGCCCCGGTCCGGTGCAGGGCGTCCATCTCCGCACCGCCGGCGGGAATGCGGGTATCCACGGTCACGACGTACACCACCCCGCCAGCCTGCCAGGCCCACGCACACTGTGAGGCCGATTCTGTGAGTCCGGCGGGAGCGCACCGGCCCCCGCGCAGCGGAGCAACTCGTCCGGGCTTGGCCGCGGGTCTCCGCGATAGGTCCACGCGTCGTGGCATTGCTGCGTCAACGGTGCCTTGGCAGTGCTCGACGGAGGGGGGTCGCCGCGTGAGCACAACCCCACGCTGGAATGGGTGCTTGCGGAGAAGGCTCATTCCGGCAACTTGGCTGTAGCGGATGCACCCTCAGCCATCCGGGTGCACGGTAGGAGTGCGGCCCCGCTCGCACACCCCGGCAAGTCCATTGCCCGCGCAGCGGGACCGCCCACTTTTCCGCTGGAGCGCCCAGCGAAATCTAGTGTTGGAGCCGTATCCGAACAGGGAGAAGCGGTGCTCGCAAGCGTTTCCGCCGATGAGCACGCTGATCGCGTCGGCGACGCTGTGCCACAGGGCTCACTCCTCCGCCACGCTGGCGCTCTGGTCCGTGCAGCACTCGACCGCCGGGTTGTCGGCGAGGTTGCCCAGGCGCAAGTCCTCCGGTCGCCCAGAAGCCGTTCGCCCTGCGGTCCCGGCAGGTCAGGCCGCGGCCAAATGCGCCGGGACGCCGGGGACGCTCGCGCCCCCGGCGGGGTCGAGGGTGCCGTCAAAGAAGGAATCCTCGATGCGGTCATGGTCGTAGAACCACTCGAGGCGCCTCAGATGGAATCGGGGCCCCGGGTGGGGTGCAAGTGCGGGACGCAGTGGTCGGCGGGGCCGATGCCGAAGCGTGGGCCAGGCCGCGAGACCACCGCGCAGCCTGGGGGCGGGCACGGTGGACGCGGGGCAATTCACCGCGTCCGCCACGTCCACCGGCCGTCCCGCTGCGGCGGAGGGGGTCGTCATCCTTGCCGGTCTCCGGGCTCGTGCTGCTTCCGGCCGGGGAGCATCTCCTGCACCTTCGCCTTGAAGCCCTGACGGACCATGGCGGCCCGGTCGGAGTCGCCCTTGAGGACGGAGGCGGCCGCGGCCTCGATCTGGTCCAGCGTGGCGTGCGGCGGGATCGGGGGCACGGCGGGGTCGGTACGGAAGTCCAGGACGAACGGCCGGTCCGCGGCGAGCGCCCGCTGCCAGGCGTCCTCGACGTCCGCGGGCTTCTCCACCCGCAGTCCGTCCAGACCGATCGAGCGTGCGAAGTCCGCGTACCGTACGTCCGGAAGCGACTGCGAGGGCAGGAACTGCGGGGCGCCGGACATGGCGCGCATCTCCCACGTGACCTGGTTGAGGTCGCCGTTGTTCAGGACGGCCACGACCATGCGCGGGTCGGACCACCCCTCGTAGTACTTCGCCGCGGTGATCAGTTCGGCCATCCCGTTCATCTGCATCGCGCCGTCACCGACCAGGGCGACCGCGGGCCGCTCCGGGTGGGCGAACTTGGCGCCGATGACGTAGGGGACCCCCGGACCCATCGTGGCCAGCGTGCCGGACAGCGAACCGCGCATGTCCGCGCGCATCCGCAGGTGGCGGGCGTACCAGTTGGCCGCGGACCCGGAGTCTGCCGCCAGGATCACGTCGTCGGGCAGGAGAGCGTCCAGGGCGTGCACGACGTGCTCGGGGTTGATCGGATCGGCCTCGACGGCCGCCCGCCGCTGCATGACCTCCCACCAGCGGGCCGTGTCCTTCTCGATCTTCTTGCGCCAACTGCCGTGCTCCTTGCGCTCCAGCATCGGCAGCAGCCGCGCCAGGGTGCGTCGCGCATCGCCGACGAGGTTGACCTCGAAGGGGTAGCGCAGCCCGACCATGAACGGGTCAATGTCGATCTGCACCGCGCGGGCCTTGCCGAACTCCGGGAGGAACTGGGTGTAGGGGAAGCTGGAGCCGATGACGAGCAGGGTGTCGCATCCGTGCATCAGCTCGTAGCTCGGCCGGGTGCCGAGCAGGCCGATGGCGCCGGTCACGTACGGCAGTTCGTCGGACAGGGCGTCCTTGCCGAGCAGGGCCTTGGCCACGCCTGCGCCCAGGGTGTCGGCCAGCTGCTCCACCTCGGCCCGCGCACCCCGGGCGCCCTGGCCCACGAGGATGGCGACCTTCTCGCCGGCGTTGAGCACCTCCGCGGCCAGTGCCAGGTCCGCGTCGTCGGGTACCGGTGCCGACGCGGACATGCCGAGGCTGGAGGGCACCATCTTGAAGGCGTGTTCGGGCTCGGAGTATGCGAGTTCCTGGACGTCCGCCGGAATGATCACCGCAGTGACGGTTCGCCGGGCCTGGGCCGTGCGCATGGCCCGGTCGATGACATTGGGCAGCTGCTCGGGAACGGTCACCATCTCGACGTACTCGGACGCGACGTCCTTGTAGAGGCTCAGCAGATCGACTTCCTGCTGGTACGAGCCACCCATCGCGCTGCGGTTGGTCTGGCCCACGATCGCCACCACCGGCACGTGGTCGAGCTTCGCGTCGTAGAGCCCGTTGAGCAGATGGATGGCACCGGGCCCGGAGGTGGCAGCGCACACCCCCACCCGTCCGGAGAACTTGGCATAGCCCACCGCCTGGAAGGCGGCCATCTCCTCGTGCCGGGCCTGCACGAAGACCGGCTTGTTGTCCGCCCGTCCCCAGGCGGCGAGCAGTCCATTGATGCCGTCGCCGGGATAGGCGAAGACGTGCTCCACATCCCATTCCCGCAGGCGCTGCAGGACGAAGTCCGAGACCTTGATCGACACGGGGTTTCCTTCCTCTGTCATCGGTGTTGCCGGCTGTCAGCGGCGCCTCAAGGCCGGGCCGAAGGACCGGGCCCCCAGGGCCGCTGCGGGCACGCGTCCGTCCCGCCGTGACGCTCGGGCCGCTCGGCGAGGCGTCCGCCCAGGGCAGGTGCACGCCGGTCGCTGCCGCTCTGCTTGATCTGGGGTGCGGCATCTGAAGCCGTCGGCGAGCCCGACGGCCTCGGGGGGCCGCGGCCCGCACGACGGGCAGAACCGCCCAGCTCACCCACCGCCATGGGCGCCGGGCCGCAACAGCCCTCGTCAAGCACGTCCGGGCCCGGACCTGCCAGGGATCAGTTCGCGGTCCGCGTCGTCGGTCAGTAGGGCGTGCTGGCGGCATTACGGCCCCATTGGTGCAGCGCCCGCCCAGGCTCGTCCCACCGCCGCGCCACAGCAGGGGCGCGCTGAACCTGGCGCACACGGCATGGCCGCGGCACCGACGTCCGGGGTTTTCGGCACCACGAGACCGTTGGGCACCTGGCGGTAGTTGGATCCGTCGGTGGTGTGCGCGCCCCGGGTGCCGCCGTTGAAGCGCACCTCCCCGTCAACCCGCTCGCGCAGTGCCCGTTCCAGCGGGGGTGCGTCCAGGCCGCGGTCCGGCCCGCTGAGGGTCTCCGCTCCTCGCGCATGCGTGCCGCCTCCCGCCCGGCCGGGCGGCCGAGTGCCGCCCCAAGGGTCGGCTGCCCGAAGGCCGCGTTCCCTAACGCTCCGGGCGCAACGGTCCACAGGCGGTTGGCGGGCCGTCCCTCGGGTACGCGACCCTTCCGCCCCGACGGAGGTCCATGTCCGAGAGGAGTGATCGACCATGCGCGCGACCGTGTGGCAGGGAAAGCGTGACGTGAGGGTCGAGACGGTGCCCGACCCGCGGATCGAGAAGCCGACGGATGCCGTCATCCGCATCACCTCGACCGGCCTGTGTGGCTCTGACCTGCACCTGTACGAAGTCCTGGCGCCCTACATGACACCCGGGGACATCCTCGGCCACGAGCCCATGGGCATCGTGGAGGAGGTGGGCGCCGACATTACCGATCTCGCTCCCGGTGACCGGGTCGTGGTGCCGTTCCAGATCTCGTGCGGCACCTGCTACATGTGCCGGGAAGGCCTGCCCACGCAGTGCGAGACCACGCAGGTCACCGAGTTCGGTTCCGGTGCCGCGCTGTTCGGCTACACCAAGCTGTACGGCAGGGTCCCCGGCGCCCAGGCCGAGTACCTGCGGGTGCCGCAGGCCCAGTTCGGGCCGATCAAGGTTCCGGACGGGCCGCCCGACGACCGCTTCGTCTACCTCTCGGACGTCCTGCCCACGGCATGGCAGGCCGTGGAGTACGCCGCAGTGCCGGCCGGCGGTTCCGTCGCCGTGCTCGGTCTCGGACCGATCGGCGCCATGAGCTGCCGCGTGGCACGCCATCTGGGAGCAGGCCGCGTGATCGGCATCGACCATGTGCCCGAGCGGCTCGCGCGGGCAGGGCAGGACGGGACAGATACGTACGACCTGAACGACTTCGACGACGCGGAGGAGCTGGTCGCCGCCGTCCAGGACGCCACGGACGGCCGCGGCCCGGACGCCGTGATCGACGCCGTCGGCACCGAGGCCCACGGCAGCACGTTGGGCAAGACGGCGCAGCAGGCAGCCGGCCTCCTGCCGCGGGCCTGGGCAGCCAAGCTGATGGAGTACGCGGGCGTCGACCGCCTCGGCGCGCTCCACCTGGCCATCGACATGGTCCGGCGCGGCGGCACCGTATCGGTGAGCGGCGTGTACGGCGGGATGAGCGACCCCATGCCGATGATGACCATGTTCGACAAGCAGATCCAGCTGCGCATGGGACAGGCCAACGTCCACCGCTGGAGCGACGAGATCCTGCCGCTGCTCAACGACGACGACCCCTTGGGCGTCGACTCCTTCGCCACCCACCACATGCCGCTGGAGCAGGCGGCACAGGCCTACGAGATGTTCCAGAAGAAGGCCGACGGTGCCATCAAGGTGCTGATGCGTCCCTGAGACCGCGTGAACACCGCCGGAAGCGGTCCGCCGCGCGACGTCGCCGGCCACTCAACTCCACAGCGCTTGTCGCCGCGTTGAGTGATCGGGCAGGGGCAGGCGCAGCGACGAGCGTCCGGTGCGCCATGCGTCGAGCACATGGGTTTCGAGGTGTTCCTCCAGCAGCGCGGCGGCGCGCACCCCGAACACGATGTCAGGTGTGAGCGCGGGTTCACGTGCGACGAGGTCACCCAGGACGTCGCGCCGCATGACCTGCTCGTGGACCGCGTCCGCGTCGATGTGTTCGGCGTAGAAGTGCCGGCACGCGGCGCCCCCGCCCAAGCGGTCGATGGCCTGCACCAAGCGGCGTGCGCTGGGAGCGGTGGTGATCTCTCCTGCGGCGAAGTGGCCGACGAGCGCGCCGCGCAGGCGGCGGTGCAAGCCCAGATGCGATACCAGGTTCACGGTGGCCAGTGTGACGGCGGGCACGCTGTCCACATAGTGCCCGTAGACCGGATCGAGTCCCGCATCCCGCATCAGGTCGGCGAAGAGCTGTGCGTGCACACGTTCGGCGCGCCCTGCTCCGAACTCGTCGTACTCGACCGCGACCAGCGCGGCCTTGGCGCGACCGGCCAGTCGGGGGATCACCCAGGCCTGCGGGTCCGCCTCTTTGAGCTGATACACCGAGCGGTGGACGAAATACTCACGCAGCTGGTCCCAATCCGCACGGTCACGCAGATAATGCCCCACGCTGGTGCCGTCGACGGGTTCGACGAGCATCGTGTCCAGTTCGGCCTCGAGGTCCGCAGCGCTGCCGACTCCCCTGGTGTCGGCGCGAAGGGCGCTCTCGAAGGCCGCTTCCAGGGCCGCGCGGAACCGCAGGAGCGCCGGATCCCACTCCCAGGAGGCGTCGACGTCGGCGAGCCCCCTGTAGTGCAGCTCGTAGCACACATGCAAGGCCAGTTGAAGATCGTCGCCGTATGGATCGGTCCGTTCGCATTCTGCGTCCGGGGCGGGTAGCGGGCGCGGAGGCGGTCCGCTGGTCAGTGCGTCCGTGACGAGTGCGGAAAGCGGTCCGCGCGCTGATGGGACCGCAGGCTCACCGCTGATGCCGGAGACCGTGGTCATCTCGCGACTCCCCTCCACGCTCGGGTACGGGGGCGCATGCCCCAGCGCCGGGAGTCCATGCCGGTCACGTCTATCCGGATGCGCGGAGGGTAGTCGCCGTGCGTGAACCTTTCATCCAGCGGGAGGGAGCCCCGCATGAGCGACGAGGCTGAGCGTGCCGCCCTGTTCGACATGGACGGCACTTTGGTGGATACCAATTACCTTCACGTCGTGTCGTGGTGGGAGGCGTTCCGGCAAGCCGGATGTGTCGTGTCGATGGCTGACATCCACCACGCCATCGGCATGGGCTCCGACCATCTGCTGGACCGGCTGCTGGGAGAGACCCGCGACCGCCGGGGCGACGACGCGATCAGCGGCGCACACAAGGCCCTCTACGGCGCCTATGGTCCGGCGCTCGCTCCTCTGGACGGCGCCGCGGACCTGCTGCGCGCGGTCGCGGCCAGGGGCTTCCGGGTCGTGCTGGCCACATCGGCCGACAGCAACGAGCTCGCGGTCATGCGGGCCGCGCTCGACGCCGATGACGTCATCGCCGACGCGACCAGCAAGGACGACGTTTCCGCGAGCAAACCGGCTCCCGACCTCGTGACGCAGGCCCTGGAGCGGGCGGGTGTCCCGGCCGGCCGAGCAGTGTTCGTGGGCGACACCGTCTGGGACATCGAAGCCGCCGGTAAGGCGGGGGTGCCCTGCGTCGCGCTGCTCTCCGGCGGCATCGGACGAGCGGAACTCGAGGAGGCGGGCGCGGCCGCGGTCTACCGGAGCCCCCGGAACATGCTGGCTTCCCTCGACAGCAGTCCGCTGTGGCGCTGACCGCGCCCGACCCGAGCGCACGTTTGACCGGTGACGTCCGGGTAGTGATCCACACATGCGGCTTTTGCGCCTGCCGGGGGTCTACCGGCCTCAGGACGACACTCTCCTCCTGCGGGATGCTGTGGAGCGCGAACCGCTACCGGACTGTGCCAACGTCCTCGATCTCGGGACCGGTTCCGGCGCGCTCGCCATGACGGCGGCGGAGCGCAGAGGTACGCACGTGACGGCGGTCGACGCCGCTCTGCGCGCGGTCTGCACGACATGGTTCAACGCCAGAATCAACGGCATGCGCGTCCGGGTCCTGCGGGGCGACCTCACCAGGCCGGTCATCGGTTGCAGCTTCGACCTGATCATGGCCAACCCGCCGTACCTTCCGTCACCGCTGGCCTGCCTGCCACGACGCGGCCGCGCGCTGGCCTGGGACGCCGGCCGTGATGGCCGTGCGCTGCTCGACAGGATCTGCATCGACGCCCCCTCCCTGCTGGCCCCGGGCGGCGTCTTGCTCCTGGTGCACTCAGGGCTGTGCGGCGTCGAGGACACCCTGAGCCGGTTGCGCCGTGCCGGACTCCGTGCCGCCGTCTCCGAGCGCCGGTGCATCCCGTTCGGGCCGGTGTTGCGCCGCCGTGCCCGCTGGCTGGAGGAGCAGGGGCTGATAGCGCACGGCACGCAGAATGAGGAACTGGTGGTGATCCGTGGTGAGCACCAGGGGTGAATCCGTCCCAACTCGCGTGACGATCACCGACGATGGCCCGATCCTCATCGAAGGTCCCGTCGAGGTCGTTCTCAGTGACGGCCAGCTCCTGCGATCCGACCGCTTCCTCGTTGCCGTCTGCGCATGCCGCCGCAGCCGTACTTTTCCGTGGTGCGACACCAGCCACCGTCGACGCACACGGCGTGTGGCGGCTTCGAAGGACCGACCGTCCACCGGTTGCGCCCCGGAGACTCGCTGACCACATGATGGGCGCCATTTTTATTCCCGGTGACGACGAGGCCGGCCACACGGGTTGTGCGCGATGGTCCGACCGTCGTCGTCCCAGAGAGCATCGCGTCCGTGCTGCCGTTGATTCGGGTCCCTTCATGCCGGTCGTCCACATCGAGGCACCGCGACCATCCCTGTACCAGCCTTCCTGCTTGCCCGTGAGCGGAGACACCGACTGGATGACGCGCCATCGAACGGTAGTCGCGGGGTTCGGGGGTACACGCGGCGGGAGGGACGACATCGCTGGAACCGGGGAGGGCCGCATGAACTCTGGAAGCAAGACGCCCCCCTCGGGGCGGGGGCGCGACGAGACCCGGGAGGAGCGCGCCGACCGGCAGTGGGGCGAGCTCATCCAGGAGGTGCGCGTCGCGCAGACGGGGGTGCAGATCCTCTTCGGCTTCCTGCTGACCGTCGTGTTCACCCCGCACTATCCGCGGCTCGGGGACACGGAGAAGGCGATCTACATCGTCACGGTCGTCCTGGGAGCCTGCGCGACGGGGGCGCTGATCGGCCCGGTGTCCTTCCACCGCCTGGTGTCGGGACGGCGCATCAAGCCCGAAGCCGTCCGCTGGGCGGCACGGCTCACGTTCGCCGGGCTGGTCCTGCTGCTGGCCACCATGACCTCGGCCCTGCTGCTCGTGCTGCGGGTGGCCACCCACGACGCATTCGTGCCGTGGCTGGTGGCGGCGGTCCTGCTCTGGTACCTGCTGTGCTGGTTCGTGCTCCCGCTCTGGGCCCGGATCCGGCTCGCCGAGGACTGAGGGCGGATCTCACCAGGTACAGAAGGCTTCGCCCGTACGGCCTATCCGCACGGGGCGTGCTGGTGCCGATGGTCCGAGTGTGCATTCACCGGTCCGATGAACCAGAGCCGCACGGTGTGCCGCGGCCCCGAGGCCCAAGCCTAGAAGGCAGGCTGGCACCCGTGCGAGAGCACGCTGACGGCGGCCGTCCCCTGCTGTTGCAGGTTCTCGACGAACTGTGCTTGCGCGGCCTGCTGACCCTCCATACGCCCACCCTGGTGCGACCGCCTACTCAGCGGGATCACGACGGCCGTTCTGGGTGGTGACGGCTGTGAAACCCCTGGAGGCCGTGGTGCCGGAGCCGCTCAACGAGGTGCACGACCTGCTCGGCCAGGAGATCAGGGAAGGGGCTGGCGCCCTGGGACGTTGCCCTCTCGCTGCACCGATCGCCGGAACTCTCCTTTGAGGGGCACGCCGGCGGAGGAGTGCGGTGGCGGCAAGGTCGTACTCACCGACGAGGGTGTTTTCGAAGGCGTCGATGCCGCGCCGATGTTCCACCCCGCTGTTCACAACTGGCGGTGGGCCCTCTGACGGCATCAGCCCAGGTCCGCGTCGCGTGTCCGGCCGTTTTTCCAGCCATCTCGCCCGGCAGGGTCTGGACCTCAGCGAACCGGTTCCGGGGGCCTGGCTCGGCTCTTCCGACACCGGTGACGTCAACCATCGTGCGTCGCCATCCGCCGGGCTCGCCGGCTTCGGATCACACAGCGTAGTTTGCCTACGGCGCAGCCGGTCCGCGGGGTCGCGCGGCAATGCTCGCGGCCGGCGAGGCTCTCGCGCGCACCGCCGTTGACGTACTGCTCACGCCGGGGCTCGTCGACAGGGCGTGGGCCGTGCACGATCCGCCGGCCGAGGGATGCGTGCGTGCCTTCGGCGAGATCGGGAAGCCGCCTTTGAGGAAGCGTTCGTCTCTGCCCGAGAAGGAGATCGTGATGGGACACGGCGGCAACGTCATCGCAGAGCTCACGGCGGACCACCGCGAGGTCGAGGAGTACTTCGCTCGCCTCCAGGCCCTTCCTGTCGGCGACAAGCAGCGCCGTGACGTGCTCGACGACCTGACCATCGAGCTCGTACGGCATTCGGTCGCCGAGGAGATGTACCTGTACCCGGCGGTCCGGGAGCACGTGCCCGGGGGCGGGCCGATGGCCGACAAGGAGATCGAGGAGCACGCTGAGGTCGAAAGGGTCCTGAAGGACCTGGAGGACGTCGACGTGGACGACGCGCGGTTCGACGCCCTGGTGCTCAAGCTGATCACCGACGTCACGGAGCACGTGCGCGAGGAGGAACAGCAGCTCTTCCCCAGCCTGGCCCAGGCCTGTACCCCCGAACAGCTGACGGAACTGGGCGATCAGGTCCGTCGGGCCAAGAAGGTCGCGCCCACCAGGCCGCACCCGAGCGCACCGGACACCCCTCCGGGCAACAAGCTGCTGGCTCCCGGCGCGGGTCTCGTCGACCGGGCCAGGGACTTCGTCACCGGACGCGGCAGGTCCTGACCGACCTTGGCGGCAGGGGCCGGCCGACACCCGCCGGCCCTGCTGCATTGCGCACCCGCGATCGACATCGCGACCTGCTTACGCCGATGCCGCACGCAGCCAGACTTGTGTCCGCTTGACCGCGGCGCCACAGCTCACCGGGCGATCTTGGGCGAGCATGTCCCCACGTGACCGCGTCGGCGGCCCAGTGGGAAGAGCCGACGTCGTTGAGGGCCTGGACCGCGTCCCCGCTGACCTTGTGCCCGCCGTCCTCGTTGCCGATCGGGCATACGCTGCGACTTTGCCGTAGGCAGCGGTCCCAGATCGTCGGATTCGGATCGCCCACCGTCCAAGCGTTCCAGTACGCGCTGGGCGGCGCTGCTTGGTGGCTCAGCCAGAGCGACTCCCGGTCGCAGGCCAGGCGTTCCGCTCAAGCATGTCCACTGACCCACCCCAGGACGTGTGTTGTGGTCACCCGACTCCCCGGTCACGCCCTGCTTGTACAGTGCCGGCTAGGGAGTCATAGGTGACCGGTAGAGCACGGGCATCACACAGGGGTGCGCTACGCCTCGAACGCATCCGCGGGGCGTGTCAGCGGGTCTTGTCGTCCACGGTGCGGAGCTGCTGCAGTCGGGCGATGAGCAGCTGGATGACCGGGGTCCGGTCCCGGTGTTCGCGTTCGTACCGCAGTACCTTCTGCGCGCCGTCCTGGTCGAGTGTGCCGACCCGGCCTTCGACAGAGATCCGCGGCAAGTGTTTGTAGTCGGGTATCGGAAGCTCCTGGGTCACCGGAGCGGGAGTTATGTCATCAGGCATATCCACCGAAGTCACTCCTCAGCATGTCTAGTTCGGCTTCCCGGCCAACGGGCCGCAAAACAGCCCGAGTATGCACGGGAGGTCGGCGTGCCGATCTTCCACGTGGCAGACGTCGGAGCTGCCGGTTGCCGAGGGCAGCCGTCGGCGTCCATCCAGCAGGTCCGGGGGTGGGTCCGCGCCGCCGTCCCGGTACGCGGCCCGCGAAACGCAGCCCGCCACACCACTTCGGCTGGGGCGGGTATGCATCGAGGCACGCGGGGACGTCCCCGGGCTTCTGGGAGCCTGGAACCTCCACCGCGTGACGTAGTTCGCGCACACGTTCGACTGTGGTGAGGTGAGGACCCAGCCACCCACCTTCGGTCGCCGCTGCGGGTCGCTGTCCCTCGTAGTCCAGGCCGCGTGTCGGTTCCGCAACGTCCGTCTCAACGTGTTGGTATCGAACTCCGCCTCCAGCCCCGGCCCCTCGGCGCCCGACTCCACCCCTACTGCGCGCTATGCGTAAAAGAACTCGTCGTTCTCCGAGGGTTGTACGACTCCTATTGGCGCACCCGGGACCGAGCTCACGACATGGCCGGCCGCCCGGACAGCGCCGGTTGCGTGCCCTCGGCGTGGCCTCCATTGGTGGGGGACTTCTTCCCGCATGCGTCTGCTGAGATCACCGCTCAGACTGGAAAGAGGCGGAGAGACGAGCACGTCAACGGCTGCTGCTCCATCGCACACTCCACCTGCGAGGTAGACGGCCCGCATACATGGGTGCCACTCGCCAGCCGGAGCCCCTGCTCGGCAGCCCCTGAAGGGAAAAACAATGGCTGATGTACCCAAGGCCGCTCTTGCTGCCGCGGTTCTCGGCGGCTACGTCCTGGGGCGGACGAAGAAGGGGCGGGTCGCGTTCGCGATGGCGACCTACCTGGCAGGTCGCCGTTTCGGGCTGGAGCCGCAACAGCTGCTTGTGGAAGGGGTCAAGCGGTTGCGTGAGCTTCCGCAGTTCGACGACCTCAACAAGCAGCTTCGCGGTGAGGCCCTCGAAGCCGGACGCAGGGCGGTGAGCGCGGTGGCCGACCGCAAACTCGCCGATCTGGCCGACTCCTTGCATCAGCGCACCGAACGCATAGGCAGCAGGGGCCAAGAGGAGCCGCACGACGAAGACGAAGAGCCCGAGGACGACTACGAGTACGAGGAAGAGGAGGAGGAGGAGCCGGAGGACCAAGAGCGCGACGAAGAACGGGATGAGCCTGAGGACGAGTACGAAGAAGATGAGGAAGAACCTGAGGAGGAAGAGGACGAGTACGAGGAAGAGCCGGAGGACGAGCACCAGCAGGAAGAAGAGCCCGCCCGTCGCCGTCGCCGTCCCGCCAAGGAGCCGGACGAGGAGCACGCTGCGAGTGCCCAGCGTCGTCGCGGTCGTCCTGAGAAGGCCGCCGCCCGTAAGACACCTGCCAAGAAGTCGGCCCCCGCGAAGAGGGCCCCCGCGAAGAAGGCAGCGGCGAAGAAGGCAGCGCCCGCGAAAAAGACGTCGACGGCGAGAAGGTCCTCGGCGTCGCCGAAGAGGACCACCGCAAAGACGAGCGGTGCGAAGAAGGCGACGGCGAAGAAGGCATCTCCAGGGCCGCGGAGGTAGACGCATGGTCGGGACGGCACGTGACACCGAAAATGGGCAGGGCTCGGGACTGGACCAGCTACGCGGAGCGCTCAAGGAGTTCGTGGGAGCCCAGGCGGAAAACCTTGCGGGCAAAGCCGGCGGCAAGCTGGGCGACCTCACCGACGGACTCTCGGGGGTAGCGGAGAACGGTGGCGTGCTCTCAAAGGCCGGTTTTCGGATGCTCCAGGGGGACTCACCGGTCAAGGCTCTGGTCGGCGAGAAGGCGAAAAGTGTGAAGGAAAGTGTGGTCGGCAAGGTCAAGGAGACGTTCGGTGGCGGAGGCGGCGGGAAGGGACGTAAGTCCGGCACCACCAAGGTCATGAACATCATCGAAGTGCAGGACGTGGGCATACCTATCCGTGACGCCTACGACCACTGGACCCAGTACGAGAAGTTCAGCAGCTTCACCAAGGGCGTGCGCAGCGTCTCGAAGGGTAAGGACGCCGACAGCGACTGGAAGGTCAAAGTCGGTCCCTCAACGCGTGGTTGGAAGGCTACAGTCCAGGAGCAGATACCGGACGAACGTATCGTGTGGACCTCGGAGGGAGCCAAGGGCACCACCCGTGGCTGCGTCAGCTTCCATGAAATGACACCCAATCTCACCCGCATCGTACTGGTCGTCGAGTACTACCCTTCCGGCTTCTTCGAGAAGACCGCCAACATCTGGCGTGCTCAAGGGCGGCGGCTGAGGCTGGATTTCAAGCACTTCCAACGCTACGTCACCTTGACCGACGAGGAGCCGGAAGCCTGGCGGGGTGAAATCCGTGACGGTGAAATCGTCCGCACACACGAGGAAGCCGTCGAGGAGGAGCAGCAGCAGGACGCAGGCGCCGACGAAGGCGCCGACGTCTACGCCGATGATCAGGACATGGAATATGAGGAGGGAGATGAAGGCGAGAGTGAGTACTACGACGGAGACGAAGACGAGGGGGAGGAAGACGACAACGAACTGCAAGAAGGTGAATACGAAGACGAGGAATACGAAGACGACGAGGAAAAGCGGGACGATCGATGATCGTCGGTGCGAATCGCCACGATGAAATAGTAGGTGAGGCCTTACGCGTCAGGGACGTCGGTCGTGTTGGACGATCGCGGCGCTGAGGGCGGTGGCGTACCAGCACCAAGCTGCATACGGCAGGAGGGCGGCAGTACCTCGCCGATCGCTGCGGGATACGGTGCGGATGACGTGGAGGTTGCTGACGTCCAACAGCAGGTTGCTGGCCAAGCCAGCGCGTGGGCTGCGGGCTGCGAAAAAGCTCCAGCTCCAGGCTGCGTTCAAAGTCAGGTTCACCGTCAGCGCGACTACCAAGTTCCTGCGCTCTGGCTCGCTCGCCCGGTTCCAGGTCCGTCCCGCCGACCATGCGATGGTCGCGTACAGCGGCGTCCAGACTGTCGGAAACACCCATGACGGCGGTTGCCACGGCGGTTTCGGTAGTTCCCGGTACCAGGCACTGTTCGTGTCAACGGCTGCAGCACCTGTTGCTGCTGCGGCGGCTACAGCGATTGCTGCACCAACGTAGGGCCTCCAGTTCAGCTCTGTGCCGAAACCCGGCATGAGTCGCGAATAACCCCCGCGTTCACTGATGAGCCTCATAGGCATAGACCTTCTTCGTTAACCCGTTATGGCAGATGGCTGTGCGAATTCTGACAGGGAGTAAGGCGTAAGGCCTGGCAGGCGCTGCACAGTAGTCAAGCGATCAAATAATTACGTCTTCGCCACTCGGCCTCAATTGTGCCTCGACGGGGGCCGTTTTGTACCCAACCTCTGCCTCGCTGTTGCCGAGCGCCGAAGCATTTCCCCCTGGTGGCCTGGTTGGTCACATGCCGAAGGAGTCAGTCCTAGTCTTTCCCGTGTCCGTCCGGCGGGGATGCGATGGCAACGGCCCTCGCTGTGTCCCCAGAGGATCGTTCTGTCGATGCGGACGCGGCGACCCCCGGCTCTGCATCTGGTCGGAACCACTGCCCCTCGCCGGGCCTGGAAGTGGCCTCGCTTCCGCGGGTGAGTGATCCCTCGGAGCGGAGTCTCCCGTAGAAGAGAACGGGCGCATGGTCCCGGGTCTCCACGCTGGGCCCGCCCGTCATTATCCGTTGGAGGTCACCCGTAAGGAGGCCCACCGGTTGCGCCTCCCGCCGGGACCGGCCACCGTGGTGTTTGTTGCTTGAGGGCTTCGTTCATCCCCCGGCGGAGTCCTCTGCCCATGAGCCGGCCCCCGCCACGGTGGTGTGGTGGGGGCCGAGCCGTGCGCCACGCAGGTACAGGTCTCGCGCCAAAGCCGCCAACCGCGGCGCTGGTTTCTGCGCAGGGACAGCCAAAGTTCGAAGTGGTCGAATGTGGTGGCAGCAGAAGTCGGGACGCCGAGGGGCGATGGCAACCGGCCCTCTTAAGAAATTTCCGGCCCCCTGGGGTTGTGCGATGCTCCTCCGATTACCCTGCTTTCGGCGCCAGGCACGGGGTACGGCCCATGCCACTCACAGATCAGGACGGTGGCATCGTCCTGGAGGCGCCCGCGGTGGTGATTGAGGACGGCGTGCATCAGACGGCGCAGCGTTTCGGGAACTGGCAGGTCCTCGGCCTGCTGGCGGATGATGAACTCGGTGAACCGGTCCAGCCCGAATTCCTGGCCTTTCGCGTCCCGCGCCTCGGTGACGCCGTCGGTGTACAGCAGCAGGCGGTCACCGGGTTGTAGATGCGCATGGCACAGGTTCACGGGAAGGCCGAGACCAGTGCCCATCGGGTGGGAGGGGGAGCAGACGCACATGGTGACCGAACGGTTGCCGCGGATCAGCACCGGTGGGGGGTGGCCGCGATTGACCCACGTCAGGCGGCCAGTGGACAGACTCAGGTCGGCCAGCACACCCGTGGCATAGCGGGTATGCGCGAATTGCTCGATCAGCACCTGATCGATGCCCTCGCTCATCGCCACCAGGCCGGCGTCGTGACGACGCTGATTTCGGCAGGCAGCCATCGCCAGGTTCGCCGTCAGTCCAGCTGCGGTGTCGTGGCCCATGGCGTCGAACACCGCC
The DNA here is from genome assembly GCF_044751205.1 of Streptomyces sp. NPDC088732. Classification (NCBI taxonomy): domain Bacteria; kingdom Bacillati; phylum Actinomycetota; class Actinomycetes; order Kitasatosporales; family Streptomycetaceae; genus Streptomyces; species Streptomyces sp. NPDC088732. The sequence continues at coordinate 33,640 of NZ_JBIVLI010000027.1, read as the reverse complement.
AGGTGCAGTACGTCACCGGCCAGTGCGTAGTCGAACGCATCACCGCCGACACGGTAGGCGGGCTCCATCTCGGCACAGACCACGATCTGGCCGTTGGCGAAAGTCCGGGGCGGCATCAGCGCCCATTGCATCTCCGCGACGATGTTCATCGGTTCGCTGCGGACCAGACGGGCGTGGGAGTCGCTGAAGGACCGTTTGCTCACGAGGTGCAGGCCGACCAGCGAGGCAAGGTGGCGGGCCGCTTCGAGCGCCTCGGCATCGGGGACATCCACCCGCAGGACACCCAGGCGCTGGGTACCGTCGAGGACGGGAACCCAGTGCCGCTGCAGCCCCGCCACAGATCCAGGCTCCGCCATGGTCCGTGTGAGGCGAAACGCCCGCCCTGGCAAGGTGGTCTCGATGGACAATTCATCACCATCCTGCCCGGCATTGACCCCCCGCCCGGTCAGTTCCCGCAGCATTTGCTGTCGCAGATCCGCCACATAGACGCGGACGTCCTGGAGACCGGCAACGGCCGCGTGCTCGGCCACCAAGCCCGGGAGCTGTTCCATGCTGGCCAGGTGACCGGCGCCCAGCAGCCCGCTCAGCATCCCCAGTAGGTCTTCCGTTCTCACCACGAAACCTTTCGCCACCTTGTCTCAGCGGCCGGGCGTGAGGTGCTCTGATCCACGGTGCGTCGAATCCGGCAGTGCGCAGCACGTCGGCCTCGGTCGTTCCACGAATCGTGTTGATGCTGCAGGCCTTCTGCCACGCGAAGGTCATCGGCGGCGGCGGCGCGGAGGCGACTTTCCGCGGAGGCTTTCCTGCCATACCAGGAAGGTCGCCTGAGCATCCAGGCATCTACCAGTAGTGCCGTCGTCCGCCAATGGCGTGGCCCAAGGCTCCCATGACCCACAGCACGAGGCCGATGACCACCAGGATGATGCCGATGGTCCACAGAATCGAGATTCCGGTGAGGAATCCGATGATCAGCAGAATGATGCCCAGGATGAGCATGGTGCCCTCCGTATGCCGGCGTTGAATGGGCGGTGGTGCGCCTGTGCCGTGCGTGCCTGACCGCTGGTTCCGCTCATCGGCTACTTGTCGAGAGCGCGCTCGAGTTCGGCCTTGTTCATGTGGGACCGGCCGTCGATGTTCCGGCGCTTGGCCTCCGCATACAGCTGGTCGCGGGTCGGTCCCTGTGATCCCTTGCCCGACCGTTGCCCGCCGCGGTGCCCAGAGGGCACGTCCTCGGTTGAACTGCGGCTGGCGGTCGAGGACTCGCCGGCCCGGGCGCGTTCCTTGTTGACCGTGCGCGCGGCGATTTCCTCGGCACGCTTCTCGCTCTCGCCGCGCTCCTTCGCACTCTCCTTGATGTGCTCGTACTGCCGTTCGCGCTTGCGGTTCGACCCTGCTGGCATCTCTTCACTCCACTTTGTGCGGTATGTCCATCGAGAAGCGACTACCCCTGCGGTGCATCCTCACCCGCATTCCGTCCTGGAGCAGGCCCAGCGTCTGGTCGTCCTCGGCTTTGGCTGCGGGTTTCCCGGGTGCAGGCCCTACAAGTGGTGGCTTTGGGGGCTCGCTCCCCTCGCTGCTCCACCCGGGCGGCACTTTGCTGGGCGGATAACGTGACCCGATTTGTTGGTCAAAGGTCAAGGCCGCCCGAGACCCTTCAACGCGCGGCCCCGCAGCGCACCAGGCCGTACGTGCACTTACGCTCCTGTGCAGCACGCTTCACCAGACGATTACGGGAGCGTTGGTCATGCCCAAAGCCCGGCTCAAGTGCCGTACGCCCGCCTCGGCCGCCGCCGTCGTCATCGCCGGCACCGGGCCCGGGGACGCGCAGCACCGCGTGCGCCAGGACGGCCGCCACGTCGTGATTGCCTACGCCAATGCCGGCTGGCCGTTCGACGTTGCTGAATGGGCGGCGCTGGAAGGGCACGCCAGCGACAAGGCCGCGGCCCGCATGATGGTCAAACTGCGGGACTAAACGCCGCAGCAGCCGGCTTGCGGCGAGTCAGGGTGCGTCCGGTTGGGCCAGCGCTCAGTCTTGATGTGCAGCCCCGTTCGTATATGAGTCGCGCACGCCTATCGGGCGGGGCTGCTCGGGCGTGAGCCCTCGCCATGCATGGCTGCGGCGGGGTTGCTACTGCCAGACGGCCGGGCCCTCGTCGCGCCAGTCGATGAGCTCGGGGTCGGTGATGTCGACTGTGTCGGGGTCGAGACCGGCGCGACGCAGGAACTCCAGCAGATCGTCCGCGTTGAAGGCGACGCCGAGGATCTCTTCCTCCGTCCGAACCTGCCGGCCGCCGCTCGGTGACACGGGCATCACGATCACGCGGTGGTCCATTCGCTCAGGATGACCCTGGGCGAATGGCGGCGCATCCTGGAATTGCGGCCCTGCCTGCGCATCGGCAGCTTCGGCGCCTTCGGGGCAGGGCCGCCCGGAGAGAGGTCCGGCGCCGCCCTGGCTAGGCCGCGTCGGATACTCCACGTCACCCATTGAGCGCCCTCCGCGTGCGCCTGTAATCGAGACCGGGCAGGCTCGGGGGTGCGAGCCCGAGGGCCACGGTCCGGAACCCGCCAGGCACTCGCGCCATTGGGATCGGCCCCCCGCTGCGGCGAAGCGACGGGGGGCCGAGGTCGTTGCACCTACGGTTTGGGCGCCGGCAGATCATTTACGGGACGTTCGTGGTCCCGACTGCGGCCGTGCAGGGGCGCGGCTCCGGGAGAGAGCGGTTGGTGCCGATTGCGCCTTGACGGTTCGAGACAAGAAGATGGACGGTACTCGCTGTACTGCAACAGGTATGCCCTCGCGCAGTGTTCGAAGGCTGAAGCTCGTCGTCCTTGCCGGCGCCATCGGGCACTGGACCGGACTGCCCTCACCACCTCCCACAGCGTCCCCGCCCGGGCGATTTGCCCACCTTGTTTTCCATCAACAACGCAACGCGTGCGGGGAACCGCTTCCGCCCGTCAAAAATGGGGACGCTTTCCGACTGGGAGACCGCGATCGGTCTGTCGCAGTTCCACGTACAGATCGAGGAACACGGCAAGGTGCCCACCCGGCCAGCGCCGTCATACAGCACGGGGCCGCCACTAACCAGGCAGGCCGCCCCGGGTCATAAGCCATGGCCGGGCCCCGAAACGTGGATTCTTCGCTGTCAGATCGGCACCTTGTGGGCTCTGCCCGCCCGTTCGTACCAGCCGCGATGGCGGCGGCGGCCGCGGTGGGTCACGGTGGGGGAACACCGGCGGGCGCCGCTGTGTGAGCGCTATCCAAGGAGCCGGGAGCATGTCCGAACGCCATACGGTCTTGCGGAGCTTGCACGATGTGGGGCTGGCCGCGTGGTTCGGCGGCTCCCTGATGGGCGCGGTCGGTCTGAACGGCGCCGCCCGGGCTGAAGGCAGTGGCGAGCGGGAGACCGCGCGGATCGCGGCCTGCGGCTGGGAGAGGTGGAGCCCGGTCAACGCTGCCGCGATCGGCTGCCACCTGGTCGGCGCCGGCGGCCTGCTCGCGGTGAACGCGCCCCGGGTCGCCGTCCAGCAGGGCGTGGCGACCTCCACCCTGGTCAAGACGGTGCTCACTGGGGCCGCGCTGGCCGCTACCGCATACAGCGGCGTACTCGGAAGGAAGATCAAGCTCGCCTCCTCCGACCGTCCGGAAGACGCGCAGAAGGCGACCGAGCACCCCGTCGACATCACCACCGCGCAGCGACATCTCGCCTGCCTGCAATGGCTGGTGCCCGCGCTGACCGGCGGACTCGTCATCGTCAACGCCCTACACGGAGAACAGCAACGCCCCGTCCAGCAGGTCCACGGCGTGTGGCAGCGAGCCCGCTCCCTCGCCCAGCACACCACCGCACTCCCCACCCACGCGCCAGCCGTCCCCAGCTGGCACATGACGCACTGACCCCAGCACATGCACCCCGGATCGCTTCCCGCGGCCGGCTCCGGCCCTGTTCACGCGTAGTGCTCGCATCGCGGGGCAGACGCGCAGTCAGGAGGTCGACGACATGGTTCCTTTGATTCTTGTTCTGCTGCTCGCCCTAGTCCTGTTCGGCGCGGGCTTCGCCCTCAAGGCGCTGTGGTGGATCGCCATCATCGTGCTGGTGGTGTGGGCCCTCGGGTTCGTCTTCCGAGCCGCCGAAGGCGGCGGACGCCGCCGCTGGTACCGATGGTGACCTGACACCACCCCAGATCAAGGGCGGGGTTCGTGCCGCCGACCGGGCCGCGAGCCCCACCCCTTGCACTGTTCGGCCACGGCCCGGGGTAGGCGAGCAGCAAGCGGCTTGCTGGCACCGCGCTCCCGGGAACCGGCGGACCTCCCCGGCGAGCCGCCCCGTCACACGCGGCCGGCAACAAGAGAATCGCCCGCCCGGCACGTTTGCAGCGTTGTCCGGCGGTCAGACGCACAACAATTCCTCGACGTCAACGGCAGAAAGGTGCACCGTATGACTGCCAACGAGAAGGCCAAGGCGAAGACCGAGCAGGCTGTGGGCAAGGCAAAGGCGGCCGCGGGCAAGGCCGTGGGCAACGAGCGCTTGACTGCCAAGGGCCGCGCCGAGCAGGCCAAGGCCGACGCCCGCGAGGCCAAGGAGAAGCTCAAGGACGTCGGACAGGACATCACCCGGCCCTGAACCAGCAGCACGAGCCACATTGCGTGTGGGGCCGCCCCTAGGGGCGGCCCCACACGCACGTCTGCGGCACTGATCACGAAAGTGTCGGGCTGAACCGGTCGGCCCGTCCTACGTTGGAATGCGTCCGTCCGGCCGGTGCAGAACACGTTGCCGCGTGCGCCACCGGCCGGACAGACACCTGACAGGACGCCGTGCGGCGCCTGGTGGTTTGGACGTTGGCCAGATCGTCCCCGACGCCGTAGTGGAAGGTCCGCTGGACCACAGGAAGGGTGTACTGCGCCAGTTCCTTGCGCTCGATGAGACGGCACGGCACAGCTCGTGCAGGTCTGGCGGTACGCCGTAAACGTGACGTGGCCGACGGTTCGTCGTTGAACCCATGAGACGCACATCGCCTCCAGCACGGGGCCCCGGCCACCAGTGGCCGGGGCCCCGTGCTGTTCGTAGGCGTCATCCGACGGCCGCGCCCTGGGAGGGGCCTCCACAGGTAGGCGCCGCCGGGACGGCCAGGAGCGGTCGCGGCCTGCTCTGGTCGGCACGGCTCTGCCTGAACCGCCCCGTCTCAGCAGGCGGCATCACCATGCGTCAGATACGGTGACCGAGCGTGCATGCCGTCGTGTATGCGTCTGGCATGTGCCAAATGCGGCCTACGGCCGGCCTTTACTCTGAGAGAGGAACACCAGTGAACGCTCGAATCGGGATGCGCTGCGGCAAGGCGCTTGCGGTCATAGCCCTGGCCGCGACAGCGGCGTCGACGATCTCGGGATCGTCGACTGCTGTCGCGGACGAAAAAGGTCTCTTCTCGGACCACTGGGGGGTGATCACCCGCAACACGATCGGCTCCCCCGTTGCGATACTGCGGAGCGGGCCGTTCGGCTCCTTCGGCGTGCAGGGGCCTGCGTCCCAGCCGCCCTACGGCACCGGCAGCCTGGGTATCGCGGTCGCGAACAATTCCACCACGCTCACTCCTCCGAGTGAGAAGGTTGACTTCGGCAACGAGCGCGACTTCTATGGCAACCCGGTGCTCGGCTTGACCAGGGTCGGCTTCCACGTCTTCCAGACCGGCGAGAACGTCGGCTACGGCGGCCCGAGCAACATGCCGAACATCAGGTTCGAGATCGACCCGAACATGACCGCCGGCGACAACTACTCCACCATGGTGTGGACCCCGCCCCCATTGCCGGTGGTCGACCGCTGGAGCCCCTACCTCGACGCCACCACCACCGGCACCTGGTTCCTCACCGGCAACGAGACCTCCTGCACCCAGACCACCCCGTGCACGTTCGCGCAGCTCAAGGCGTCCTTCACCGGAGGCGTGGGGCAACCGACCATCCTCACCGTCGCGGTCGGCAAGGGGCGCGACCACATGTGGATCGGCGCCGTCGACGGCCTCCGCATCAACCGCAACGTCTACGACTTCGAAGCAGACGGCGTCAAAACCCGCCTCCAGCCCTTCTGACAGGACCAGGCCAGCAGGGCAATCACATGCATCACCATGTGGCGTGCGTCCACGGCCGGCTGATGCGGGCACTTTCCGGTGCCGGGCCCATCCCTGGGCCTGGCACCCATAGAGAGGTGACCGCTGCCGTCACGGGGATCGTCAGCTCAGAGTGGCGGATGGCTCATGCGTGTGATGGTGACGATCACGGTGAGAGCCTTTGCAGGCAAGCCGTGGGTAGCCAGCAGCGTGAGCAGGGAAGCCGTGGTCCGGTCGTGAACGGTGCGGGCTACATCCAGAGCTCGCAGGCCTTCGGTCATGACGCAACGCACCTCCACTATCCAGCCCGAGCCTTCCTCGCCGGACGTGACCCGGATGCCGGAGCGCGGTGAAGCGAGACCGTCGCCTCTCACGCCTGGGACCTGCCGTGAGGCAGCTTGAGCCAGTCGGCTGGCGAGGGTGGGCTGCAGAGCGACCACCCCGGGGACCGCGAGCGTGGTCTCGGCGGCGACCTGCCGGATGTCAGCGATGGTGCAGGCGGTCATCGGGTGCCGTCCTGCCCGCCGCCGCCCTGAGAGACCGAATGATGCTCCCGGGCTGCCTGCTCTACGTCGATCACGGTGACGTCCACGGCGGTCACCCTCAGTCCCAAGGCATGGTCGGCTGCGGCGTTGACCGCGTGCCGTACCAGCGCAGCGGTTTCCTGCAGCGGCCGGCCCAGAACAGCAGCCAGGGTGATGCTCACCGACACGCCCGCCGACTGGTCGGCTGGAATGATGCGGCAGCTCGCTGTGGTGACGCCGGGTATCGAGTCAGCTGCGCGCCGCAAAACGGCGGCTGCCGTATGTTCGGCGATCTGGAGACTGCGCGTGACATCGTCCAACGGCACCATGGGCCCCAGGCGCACCTCGTTCCGGATGATGTCCATGACGCGGGAGATCAGCTGCTGCGAGCTGGGTGGTTCTTGCTCCCGCAGGGCTGTTGTCGCCGTGTTCAAAGCGGCCAGGCCCTCCGTGGCTTCGCGGCAATAAGGGCAGGTGGACAGGTGGTTGTCGGCGGCCGGGGTGGCGTCCCGCGCCTGTTCCCACGCGTGGCTGAGGGTGCGCCCGCAGGTGAGCAGTTCGTCACCGGTGAACCGGCGGACCTCTTCGAGGCTGTCGCCGTCTAGGGACGCCGATCGGCTTCCGGAGTGCGGGGGCCGGGGTGGACGGTCGTCTAGCGCCATGTGCCCAGTGCCTCCTTCAGGGTTCGCCGTGCTCGGAAGAGCCGCCCGCGGACCGTCTGCTCGGTCGTGCCGGTCACGTGGGCAATCTGTGCGTAGCGCAGTCCGTGGAGTTCACGCAGGATCCAGCAGATCCGCTGCTGCGGTTCCAGAGCACTGAGGGCGCCGGCAAGGGCATCGGACAAGGCGTCGTGTTCGGCTGCCCGTGCTGGGGAGCTGCCTATGCCCGCGGCAGTGGGTTCGGGCACTGAATTCAACGGTACCGGTGTCGGCTGGGCGCGCAGGAGGTTCAGGCAGCGGTTGACGGTGATGCGGTACATCCAAGTGCTGAAGGCCGAGGCGTGGCGGAATTCGGGCAGCCGCCTCCAGGCGCTGATGAAAGCGTCCTGAACGGCATCCTCTGCGTCCTGGAGGTTGCCCAGGGTGTGAAAAGCCAAGGCGAGCAAGGGACTGCTGTGGCGCCGGACCAGGATGGCGAAGGCTTCCTCATCGCCTTCGCCGGCGCGTATCGCCAGCAGATCATCCGGTGCGGAGGCCAAGCCGTTGGACCAGGCCGGGGCAGATGGCTCGGAAGCCGAGTTCAGGCCGGCCGTTCCGCGTGAGGAGGCACTGACGCTGTGTGTCATCACCGCACCTCCTCGCGGCCTTACACGTGCCCCACATGGGCCGCTTGATGCTTATTTACGGAAAGACGTGACGATTTGCCCAGCGGGTGTGTCGAACCTTGTGACGGGACACCTGAGCGGTGCCCACAGTGACCAATCGAGGAGACTGCCATGACGGACACCAGCGACCGTCCCTCCACTGGACTGGGCGGCTCCGAGCGCATCGGAACCCTGCTGAAGGGACCCACCGGCGCCGACACCAGCCCCGAAACGCGGGGCAAGACCACCATTGCCGATGGTGTCGTGGCCAAGATCGCGGGAATGGCGGCCCGCGAAGTACCCGGCATCCACAACCTTGGCGCCGGCATGGCCCGCGCCATCGGCGCAGTGCGCGAACGCGTTCCCGGCGGGGGGCCTGGCGTCAGTCGCGGAGTGAAATGCGAGGTGGGCGAGAGCCAAGCCGCCGTGGATCTCGACGTCGTCGTGGAGTACGGCTGCCCCATCGTCGACGTGGCGGCGGAGGTCCGAGTCAACGTCATCTCCGCCGTGGAACGCATGACCGGCCTGGAGGTCGTCGAGGTCAACCTCGTTGTCGACGACGTGAACCTGCCCGACGAGGAAGACGAGACCGAGCCGACCGAGGGCCGCGTCCGGTGAACATCGACAGCGGGCGACGCGGTCCCCCACCGGGCGGAGCGCGGCGCACGAACGCCCGTGGGACAGGTGAGTGAGAGATGAATACAGCAATAGCGGGTCTGGCAGCCGGGATAGCCCTGGGATTCGCCGGGTACTTCGGCGGATTCTGGGCCTTCCTCCTGGTGGCAGTCCTGGGCGCGGTGGGCTTGGTCGCCGGTCTGGTCATGCAAGGCGACGTCGACCTGCTCACTCGGCGGCAGCAGGACCACTCCGCTCGGAGGCCACGGTGAGTTCCACCCTTCCCGCCGCCGAACCACCCGAGCATCACCGCCGCGAGCAGGCGGACGGCCCCATGACGCCTGCCCTACGGGGAGCGACGGTCATACCGGACCGTGTCGTGGCTCGAATTGCCACGCGGGTCGCGAGCACAGCCCTCAAGAGGCTCACTGGTCCGCGGCATTCGCCCACGCGCCCGGCATCACCTGACGTTCGTGCGACGACTCACGACGGCACGGCTCGACTGGCGCTGTCGGTGGACCTTCCCTACCCCACGGACATTGCCGTCACTTGCCGGGAGCTCCAGCGCGAGGTCACCGAACGTGTGGCCCAGTTGACCGGTCTGCACGTCAACGATGTCGCACTGACGATCCGGCGCTTGGACACCGCCGACCGGCCGCACCGCGTCCAGTAACCCTCCATTCAGCGGAACCGCCCGGCCCCGGGCGCAGCTCCGCGCCCCACAGAGGATGGCTGCCATGAGGTCCAAGACCGAGGAACCTGCCACCCCGCACCGTTCCGAGAAGGACGCCTCCGGTACCAGGCCCTCGCCGAACGACACCCGCAGGCGAGGGAAGAAGGCACCTCGCCTCTGGTCGGACCGCCGCATTCCAGCCACCCTGATTGCCCTGGTAACCCTCTGCGTCAGCGGAGCGCTGCTGTACGACGTGATCGCAGTACGCGCCGGACATCGGGCCTGGGCGTGGCGCACCCATCTTGCCCAGGAGATGGCCACCCGCCCGGTCGATGACCTATGGATGCTGGTCGGCAGCTCGCTCGCCGTTGTCCTTGGCCTGTGGCTGCTCATCCTCGCCGCGACTCCCGGCCGGCGCCGACTGCTGCCCTTGCGGGCGCCGGCGGACTGCGCCGACACGCAGGCATGGCTTGACCGTCGGGGTGCCGAACTGCTGCTGCGTGACGCCGCGATGCGGGTCCCGGGCGTCGGTAGCGCCCGAGCCACCGTCGGACGCCGCCGCCTCACCGTCCACGCCTACGTGAGCTTCCGCGACCCAGGCACCGTACGCGACGACCTGACCCGCACCCTGCACGACCAGTGCCGCCTGCTCGCTCTGGCACACACCCCGCGACTGACTGTCCGAGCCCGACACCACACCCGCTGACCCGCCCCGGGAGCGCGCCATGAACGGCCGATCCACCCTCAACCGCCTCCTGCTGACCGCCGGCGGCCTGGTACTACTGGGCGGCGGCCTGCTCATCCTCACCGCCGGATTCGACGTCTACCGCCAGCTCAACCTGGCACCGCCCGCCGACTGGCCGCTCACCGCGCCGCACGACGTCCTGCTCAGCAACGCCGACCGCGTCCGTTGGAGCAGCCAAGGATGGTGGTGGTGGCCCGCAGTCATCGCCGCACTCACCCTGACCACCGTCCTCGCCCTCCTCTGGTTGATCACCCAAGTGCGCCGCCACCGCACCCGTACCGTGCACCTGGGCGGGACGCCCCCACCCGACGGCGTCGAACTGCGAGGCAGCGCACTGAGCAACGCCGTTGCCGCGGAAGCAGGCATGCTGTCTGGCGTGGAACGGGCGGACGCCCGCATCGCCGGACGGCCTGCACATCCCTGCCTGCACATGGCCCTCACCCTGACCGATGACGCCACGCCCGGCCCCGTGCTCAAGGCACTGTGTCACGGCCCCCTCGCGCAAGCCCGCGCCTCCACCGGCCTGGCTCACCTGCCGGCCCGGACACGCATGGACGTCGCGCGGCACAAATCGCGCCGCGTCACCTAGGAGCCCAGCGTTTGGACACCATCCGGAAGAGAAATCTGATGGCCGACATACCCAAGTCCGCTGTTGCCGACGCGGGATCTCGGGTCTGTCCAACGGACGGCACCTCTCCGTGCCAAGCGGGGGCGAACAGAGAAGTGCCGTGCTGACTACCCGGCATCGGCCTGCTCTCTCGGGCAGCGGCCCGCTGACCGCCAGAGGCAGCGAGATGCGTGCGAACGGACCGGGTACGCAACAGCGTCCCATTCGCTGCGCGGCCTCGCCCACGTGCGACCACGTTGGGCCTATGGTGTGCCATGTCGGCCCGGCCGGGATGCGGCGGTACAAGCCGCCGGTGGGTCCCCGGCCGTGCCGGCAACCGGGCGGTGAGGCTACGCCAGCGCCAGCGCCTGGGTGCGTAGGCGCTTCAGGATCCTGGTCAGGAGCCGGGATACCTGCATCTGCGACACGCCCAGTCGTTCGCCGATCTGCGCCTGGGTCAACTCGTGGCCGAAGCGAAGCGACAGGATGAGCCGGTCCCGCTCCGGCAGCTGCGCGATCAGCGGCCTGACTGCCTCGAGGTCCTCAATCTTGGTGAAGGCGTTGTCGTTGTAGCCCAGCCGGTCCGCCCACCCGGTTCCGCTGTCGCTCTCGTCGGTGGGTGGTGCGTCCAAGGATGCGGCGGAGTAGGCGTTGGCGGCCGTCATCGCCTCCACCACCTCTTCCTCGCCGATCTCCAGCCGGGTCGCGAGCTCGGCGACCGTCGGCGCCCGGCCCAGCTCAGCAGCGAGCACGTCTGTGCTCTTGGCGAGGTCCACCCGCAGCTCCTGCAGGCGCCGCGGCACGTGGACCGACCAGCTGGTGTCGCGGAAGAACCGCTTCATCTCGCCCACGATCGTCGGCAGGGCGAAGGTGACGAACTCCACCCCGTAGTCGGGGTCGAACCGGTCGACGGCCTTGATCAGGCCGATCGTGCCGACCTGGAGGATGTCCTCCATCTGCTCGGCGCGCTGGGAGAAACGGCGGGCCGCGAAATGCACCAGCGCCGTGTTCATCTCGATCAGCGTGTTCCGGACGTACTGGTAGTCCGCCGTGCCCTCTTCCAGCGTCTGCAGCCTGGCGAACATCACCTTGGAGACCTGCCGCACCTCGGGGGCCGTCATCGCACCGGAAGTCTCCGGCAGCGCCTCCTCGGTGCCGGTCTCCCGTACCGCGCCGACCACGCCGTCGGTCACCATCTGCATCCCAGCGACCCTCCTCACCAGTACGTTCTTCGTCACGCCTTTGAGGCACCGCCCGCTTACCCGCGATCACGCCGCCCATGCACCTCCCGTGAGAAGCGCCATCACCGCTGTTCTCCGCCATGGCCGCGCACTGCCAACTACCGCCGAGGAAACTTGGTGACCGTGTCGAGATAGAACGTGTCGATGCTCTGCACCGCGCGCTCGAAGTCGTCCAGATTGACCGGCTTGGTGACATAGGCATTCGCGTGCCGCTGGTACGCGCCGCTGATGTCGTCCGGTGCGGCCGACGTGGTCAGCACCACCACCGGGATCGTCTGCAGGTCCTCGTCGGTCTTGAGGACGGCCAGCAGTTCGCGGCCGTTCATCCGCGGCATGTTCAAGTCCAGCACGATCAGGTCCGGCCGGGGGTTGGCCGGGTCGCGCAGGTACTCCAAGGCCGCCATGCCGTCCTCGACCTGGGTGAGATTACGAGCGCCACGCGCGGTCAGGGCGTCCTCGATGAGCATCGCATCAGCGGCATCGTCTTCCACCAGCAGCACGTCGTAGGGGCGGGCGGGGGCGGCCATCATCGAGTACTCCGGGGCGATGGGTGGGGGGAAGGGTGGGTGATCAGTCCCGGCCAGCGGCGGCGAGCGCCCTGCCGGGTCATGTTCGACGCCCGGCCGATCTGCGGGTAACCAGCGCCGGCATCAGCCGCGTCATGCGCTGCCTGCTCCTCCAGGCGCTCAATGGCCTGCCGCAGATGAACCAGCATGTGCAGATGCGCCAAAGCTTCCGCCTGAGCGGGCGACTGCTCACCCCACGGCAAACGCTCGAACGCACGCCCAACGAGTTCACGGACAAGGCCGTCGACCGCACCATCGGCGAGCGCGGAGATCTCCTCCTCGCTCATCCGCAGCGAGAAATGCACACCAGGCATGAACACACCATAGGAGCTCCCAGCCGCTTTCGACAACAAGCGTTGTCATCCTGTGCACGGGTACGCCTGTACCGGCGGTGCGGGCGCGCTTCGGCCGTGGCCGTCGCGGCCTACGGCAAAAAGGCGTCCCCCTGGCGTTCTTGGTCGCTGATGTGACGCAGCTGGTCGGCGTGGCGGGTGAGGCGTGCGATGCCTTCGGCGAGGTCGGGGTGTCCGGTCATATGGGGATGGGCGTCGGCGAGGGGGCCCATCAGCTCTGCCGCGTCATCGCCGGCCAGGGCCAGGTCCACGGCCGTGATGGCCGGGCGTGATGCCGGGGGGAGGTCGGGAAGGGCGGTGACCTGTGCGGCGAGCCGGCGCAGGCTGGCGGCGTTGTCGCGGGCCCATGCGGTGACCGAGCGGTCGGCGGCCCGGCGGTCACGGGTGGCCTTCACCCGCTGCTCCCCGGTGGTGCCGTCCGCTCCCGGCCGTAGGCGCAGGTAGCGGCGCTCGGCGGCCTGCCGGCTCGCGACGCCCAGCGGATCGGCCAGGTCCGCCCAGCTCGCGCCGGCGGCGCGGGCGGCTTCGATCAGGCCGGTTTCCCAGCGGGCGAGTTGCTCCCGGACCTCGCGGAGCAGGACCAGTGAGGCAAGCGCCTCCTGCCGCCCGCTCTCCGGGCCGGGCTGCGGCGTGGTGCCGTCGGCGGAGCGGGCGACGCGGAGGGCTTCCTCGATGGCGGCCAGGGCGGTCGCGGCGGCCAGGAACGGAGCGGGATCGTCCTCATGGGCCCCGGCGGGCGGATTGGTCGTCATGCGAGCACTCCCGGCTGTCATCCTTCCGACGACATCTGCGTTTGTCATCGCTTGGACGACATGCTACAACGGATGGCAGGTGAAGCGCATTGGCAGCTACTGCCCGAACACTTGGAGGTGTTTCACAATGTTGATGCGCACCGACCCCTTCCGTGAGCTGGATCGCCTGACGCAGCAGATGCTGGGAGCGACCGGTACCTGGTCGCGGCCGACGGCCATGCCCATGGACGCCTACCGCGAGGGGGACCAGTACGTGATCGTCTTCGACCTGCCCGGCGTCACGCCGGAGGCGATCGACGTCGACGTGGAGCGGAACATGCTCACCGTCAAGGCCGAGCGACGGCCCGTGGCCAAGGCCGATGACGTGCAGATGGAGCTGTCCGAACGGCCGCTGGGCGTGTTCTCCCGGCAGTTGGTGCTGGCCGACACCCTCGACACCGAGCACATCCAGGCCGACTACGAGGCCGGAGTGCTCACGCTGCGCATTCCGGTCGCGGAGCGGGCCAAGCCCCGCAAGATCTCCATCACCTCATCGACGGACCGCAAGCAGATCAGCGGCTGATCCCTGCCGGGCGCAGCCGCGGCCAAGATCCACAAGCAGCGGAGGGCGGGTCGCTCCATCCCCCCTCTTCGACCCGTCCTCCGCACCCGCGACAAGGGGCACATCGTGGTCATGCGATCTCAGGCATTCCTCGAGCGCGTTCAGGAACGCGGTGAGTACCCGACGCTGCAGGAGGCGGACCGCGCGGCACGCGTCGTGCTCGCCCTGCTCGGGGCGCACGTGGTCGGCCAGGAACGCGCCGAGCTCGCCGCCCGACTTCCGGAGACCTACGCGCTCATACTCCTCAATCCCCTCCAGGCCACCGAGCCATTGGACGCGGAACGGTTCGTGCGGGCCGCCGCCGCCTGGATCGACGGAGCCACCGAGCAGACCGCGCGCTGGGACGTGGGCGCGGTCCTCAGCGTGGCCGCCGAGGAAGCCGGCCCCGACCTGCTGCGACGACTGCTCCTGCAACTGCCCCCGTCCTACGACCTGCTGTTCGGCCACCTCGCGGCCGATTGACACCACGTCTCCTCCCGCTGACACCCAGCACTCGCAAGGAAGGACTCCCGCCGATGTTCCCGCAGCCCAACGCCACCAGCCCCGCGCCCGCGACGACATTCGGCCAACTGGTCGAACGTGTGCGGTACGAGGGCGTCTACGCCACCAGCGAAAAGGCCGAGCAGGCCGTATGGGACGTCCTCGCCGCCCTCGGCCGGCAACTCACCGGCGAAGAACGCGCCGCCCTGGCGACCGCCCTTCCCGTCGAGGCGGCCCTGGAGCTCACCGCCCAGATCACCACTGCCCCACGCACCGGTGCCGAATTCGTCAGCGACCTCGCCACCCGCACCGGCGGCACCACGGCCACCGCACGCTGGGACGCCGGCACTGTCTTCACCGTCATCGCCCAGCTCGCCGGTGACGACCTCGTCACCCGCATTCTGCACCAGCTGCCCCCCGGCTACGCGCTGCTGTTCGGCCGCGCCGACCTCACACCGGCAGCCTGACCCCAGCCGCAAGCCGGACGCGAGCCGGACCGACATAGTGCCGGGTGACCTCTTCGCGCTGGGCCGTGGTCAGCCAGGGCATGCGGTCGGTGAACGCTACGGCCGCACGGTGGGCGTCGCTGATCTCGCTCTGCCACACCAAGAAGTCTTCGCACTGGGCGACGCCCTCGGCAGCCGCGGGATGAGCAGCGGGACCCGGGAAGGGCTTCACTCGTGCTCCCCTTCGCCGAGGGACTTGGCTGCTCCCTAACCGGGCTCGACAACGTCGCGGCGCCCGGCGTTGAGTTCCTGGTCCCTAGCGGCGATTTCGGGGCGGTGGAGGTCGAAGGCCGAGGATTCGGATCGGATGCGGGGCAGGGTGAGGAAGCTGTGGCGTGGTGGGGGCAGGAGGTGGCCCATTCCAGGGACCGGCCGTAGCCCCATGGGTCGTCGACTTCGACGGGCTTGCCGTAGCGGGCGGATTTCCACACGTTGTAACAGGAACGGCAGCGTGGACAAGCCCAGCAGGAAGGCTCCGAGGGCGGAGACGGTGTTGAGGGTGGTGAAGCCGTCGGCGGCCAGGTAGTTGGCGTAGCGGCGGGGCAGGCATCGGCGTGGTCGGTGGGCCCGACGGGTGTCGTCGTGTGTCAGTGCGTCAGGTGCCAGCTTGGGGCGGCGGGCATGGGCGGGCAGCAGAAGCCGGGACAGTTACCACCTCACCCCAGCCGGTGGGGAACTGACGGTCCTTGCCGCCCTGCAACAGTAGGGGGGGGCACCGACAAAATGTGCTGATCAGGGGTTTGCATCCCATCAGCGAAGATCGTTTCCCGCAGGCCAGCTCACGCGCTGCATGAACCGCGACGGCCGCCCCGTGAGCGCGCCCAGAATCCGAGCCCGCCGTCCGGGCTCGACTTCGTGGACCACCGCCCATCCCGTCGAGCAGACGTTTCAGGCGGCGTGGGCCTGCCCGATCCGAGGGCGGAGATGCCTCGCAGACCGATGACGATGGCGCGCTCGCCGTCTGGTTTCGTCGTTCAGCAGCTCGGTGAGCAACGTGATGGGGAAGCACCCCCGAGGGCGCACGACCTTGGGGACGCCGCCCTCGGCTCGGGTGCGGGGCGCTAAGCGGCGCGGGCCGCCCGTGGGGTTCACAATGCCCAGCTCATTGCTCTCGGGCCGTTGCACAACGCCTGCGCCTCCGCCTGTGGGGGCCGGGCCGTCTGTCGCGAACGCCTCGGCCCCACGATCCCGCGGCGGCCCTGAATCGCATCAGTCGACGGCGTAGTTGCGGCCGGTCTGCAGGATCTCGTCGGAGAGTTCGGGCTCGACGTGGCGTACGGCGCGGGCGAGCATCAGCGCGCCGACCATTTCGCTGAGCAGACGGACGGCCCTGTGGCGGGCCTCGGCCGGGTCGAGCTCGTGGCCCTTGTCCTCGGCTTCGCGCAGGAACTCGGCGGCGAAGCCGGTGAGGTAACCCTCGACGCCTTGGGCGTACGCGCTCTGCACGGCTTCGCTGTGCCGTCCGGCGTCGGTGGCCAGGGAGGCGGACGGGCAGCCGCCGTCCGGGGCGTCACGGTGCGCGGTGGACAGGTAGTCGGCCATGACCCGCTCCAGCGGAGAGCCGCCTTGGCCCGGACCGTCCTCGATCGTCCGGGCCAGGCCGGCGAGCGAGGCGGCGTAGGAGGCGCTGCACACCTCCACAGCCAGGTCGTTCTTGGAGGCGAAGTGGTTGTAGAAGCCGCCGTGGGTGAGTCCGGCTTCCTTCATCAATTCGGCGATGCCGACCGCGTCGATGCCCTGCGAGCGGAACATGCGGCTCGCCGCTTCGAGGATGTTCTGCCGGTTGCGGGCCTTGTCCTCCTTGGTGATCCGTGGCATGGCCGTCCTCTCGCATTGCTCATTTGACTTTTTTAATGATGCCCCTCATCGTAGCAGGAGGCTTCAATGACACCCATCATTAATATTCAGGAAGGGGAGCACCATGCGCGCCATCGCCTACGACCAGCACGGAGAAGCCGGGCAGGTACTACGCCTGAGCGAGCAGCCGGCCCCCGCTGCGCCCGAGGCCGGGCAGGTGCAGGTGCGGGTGCTGTCCCGGCCGATCCACCCCGGCGACCTGGCGGCAGTGGCGGGCTTCGCGGGTGGGCCGCGGCAGCGGTTCGCCACGCCACGGATTCCCGGCGTGGCGGCAATGGGCCTCATCGAGACCGTCGGCGAGGGTGTGCAGGACCTGCGGCCCGGCCGGCGGGTGGCGTTCTTCCCGGTGCCGGGCGCCTGGAGCGAACTCGTCACGGCGCCGACCGATCTTGTGGTGCCGGTGCCCGACGACCTCAGCGACGAGACCGCGGCTTTGATGCTGGCCAACCCGCTGACCCTGCTCTCCTTGCTGCAGGCGGTCCAGGACGCCCAGCACGGCCAGGCCGGTCCGGTGGTGCAGAGCGCCGCCGGCTCGTCGGTGGGAAAGCTGGTCAGCGCCGCAGCACTCAAGCACGGCAT
The DNA here is from genome assembly GCF_044751205.1 of Streptomyces sp. NPDC088732. Lineage (NCBI taxonomy): Bacteria > Bacillati > Actinomycetota > Actinomycetes > Kitasatosporales > Streptomycetaceae > Streptomyces > Streptomyces sp. NPDC088732. Next base: position 16,145 of record NZ_JBIVLI010000027.1, on the reverse strand, counting down.
CGAGCTGGTCAACCTGGTGCGCAGCGCCACCGGGGCGGAGACCTTGCGGCAGCGCTTCCCCGCACTGCCGGCCATCTCGACGGCCGACGCCGACTGGCGCACTCAGGTCCAGGACGCGACCGGCGGCCGGGGCGCCCAGGTCGTACTGGACGCGGTGGGCGGATCCCTGTCCGGTGAGCTGGCCGGGCTGCTCGCCGACGGCGGCACGCTGATCACCTACGGAGGGCTCGGTTCCGGCAGCACGCCGCTGGAGTCACTCGCGCTGACCCCGCGGGGCCTGACCGTGCGGGGCACGTCCGTCTTCCAGTGGATGGCCGCCCGCACGCCCGAGGAACGGGCCGAGGACGTCGCCTTCGCCGTCCATCTGGCCGCGACCGCCCCGGAACTCTTCGAGGTCGCCGCCAGCTACGACCTCGCCGACTTCGCGAAGGCCATCGACCATGTCCGCCGCCCCGGCAGGAGCGGAACCGTCCTGCTCACCAGCCCCGCACCCTGAACCCCACGAAGGGCACCGCCATGAAGATTGGAACCCTGGGCGCTGGAACCGTCGCCCAGGCCATCGCCCGCCACGCCGTGGCCCACGGCCACGAGGTCGTCCTGAGCAACAGCCGCGGCCCCGCCTCCCTGGCCGGCCTCGCCGGCGAACTCGGACCGCTCGCCCACGCCGGCACCCCGCAGGAAGCCGCCGCGGCGGAACTCGTCGTGCTCGCAGTCGGCTGGCCCCAGATCCCGGACGCGGTAGCCGGCCTGCCGCCCTTCGACGGGCGCATCGTCATCGACGCCACCAACCAGTTCGCCGCCCCGCCGCCGCCCATGAAGATCGCCGACCTGGGCGAGCTGACCGGCAGCGAACACGTCGCCTCACTGGCCAGTACATCGCCGCCGACCCGCGCCACCAGGCCGGACGCCAGGTGCTGTTCCTCGCCGGTGACGACGCCGACGCCAAGACCACCGTCAAGGACCTCACCGCCGCCTTCGGCTTCGCCCCCGTCGACCTCGGCTCCCTGCGAGAGGGCGGACGCCTCATGCAGCTCGGCGGCCCACTGTCGGGCCTCCACGCCCTCAAACAGGACTGAGCCGGGCCCTCGCCCATTCCTGACTTCTCCTCCTCATCCCCCCTCAGCACAAGGAAGTTGCTCATGACCACCACCCAGCCCCTGCTGCAGCCCGTCCGTCTCGGCGCGCTGGAGCTTTCCAACAGCGTCGTCATGGCCCCCATGACCCGTGCTCGCGCTCAGAACGCCGAGCTGGCCCCCACCGACCTGCACGCGACCTTCTACGCGCAGCGCGCCGGCGCCGGCCTGATCGTCACCGAGGGAACGTGGGTCAACTCCGACGCGATCGGCTTCATCCACGCGCCCGGCATCTACACCGACAGCCAGACCGCCGGCTGGGCGAAGGTGACCGAAGCCGTCCACGAGGCCGGCGGGCGGATCGTCTCCCAGTTCGGTCACCTCGGCGCGGCCTCGCACCCCGACCACCTCGGCGGCCGCCTGCCCGCCGGACCCTCGGCCATCAACCCCGGCGAGAAGTCCTTCACCCCCTCCGGCCCGAAGGACACCGTCACCCCGCGCGCCTACACCGCCGCCGAGATCGCCGCCACCATTGCCGACTACCGCCATGCGGCCGAGAACGCCCGCCGCGCCGGCTTCGACGGCGTGGAAATCCACGCCCAGCAGTCCCACTTGATCCCGCAGTTCCTCAACCCGCGTCTCAATCAGCGCACCGACGCCTACGGAGGCAGCAGCGAGAAGCGGGCCCGGTTCCTCCTCGACATCCTCGACGCCGTCAGTGACGTGTGGGGCAGCGACCGCGTCAGCGTGAAGATGTCCCCGGGCTGGGCCAACGGAACCACGTTCACCGCGGACGAGGAGACACTCACCGACTACGACCAGCTGTTCAAGAAGCTCAGCGACAGCAACCTGGCCTACCTGCACCTGCTGGGCACCCCCGGCACCATCGAGGAGCGCATCGCCCTCTTCTCCCGCTACCGCGCCCACTACCTGGGCAACATCGTCGCCAACCTCGGCTTCACCCAGGCCCTCGGCAACGAGATCCTCGACCACGGGATCGTCAATGCGGTCTCCTTCGCCGAGCCCTTCATCGCCAACCCCGACCTGGTCGAGCGCTTCGCGCAGGGCCACCCGCTGGCCGACGGCGACCGGGGCACCTACTACGGCGGTCACGCCGAGGGCTACACCGACTACCCCGCCTTCACCGCCAACTGAGCAAGAAAGGTTCAGTGCTGGTGTGTGGGGCGGCAGAAGGTTTCCTGCTGCCCCACACCGAACGCAGCGCCGACCGGTTCCCGGACGCCACTGGCCGCGAACCACAGCAAACAGGGGCAACATCACAGGCCGGGTACCTCCAACGCAGCGGGCCCAGTCCCGAGCCACGAAACTGGGCCCGTTCGCGTCCCCCGGCGACTGACCTCCCCTTCCCGGCGGGCCCCCCGGCTCACCCCAGGATGCGCCGGCGTCCGCGAGCCGGGTTTCCAGTCCGGGAGGGGAGCAAGCCGACTGCATGGGTCAATGGCAGGGGCTCTGCCGTTCCTCTCCCGTGGCTTGCCCTCGCCAGCTGCCGCATCCTGGTGGGGGCGGTCTCGTCCCCGCGGAACTCACAGCCCCCTCAGGGCGGGGCCGCCCTTCCCCCTCGGCCGTGCCCGGTCCTTTGTCCGTCTCCCGGTGCCGGCGCCTGGGGTGGGGGTTCGTCGACAAGGTCCGCCGCGTCGTCGCCTCGCACGCCGAGTGCATCCGGTACCTCTCCGACCCGGGCACCGAAGCCCTGGCCGCGCAGTACGAGCTGGAGCAGGCCTTCGCGACGCTCCCAGCCGCTGCCGGTGCCCACGCCCATTCGGCGTTCCTGTGCGACCACGCCACCGCCACCGACACCGTCGGCGCAATGGGCGACCTCGTGGAGCACCTGGCCTTCGGCCTGCTCTACGACCCTGACGCCAAGCCCGAGGACCGGCCCAACACCGCACGCTCGTCATCAGCCAACAGCAACGGCTCCAACTTCGGACCCCGCCGTGGCACCGACACACCACCAGAAATACTCATCAAAAATCTTTCGGCGTGGCGGGCGGCGTAGCGGGCGACGACGGCACACGGCTGCCCGATCGACGTGTCGCCGCCCAGCGCTGGGTCCACCACCGACCTTGAGGAGTTCGGCCGCCGACACGCCGGCCGCTTCGAACGCGAAGACATCCATGCCGACCTCGCCGGCGCCGAGTGGACCGACGACGAGGTGTTCGCCGCCTACGGCCTGGACGACGCCACAATTGCCGCGCTGCGCTCCTGGGCCGTGGAGTGGGCCGATGAACCGGTGGCCGGGCTTCTCGAGGAGTCCGTCGGTCCTGACGCCGACTGAAGCGGCCCCCGCTGGTCCATCCGCGGACACATCGTGGACGACTCGGCCGCCGCACCGCGTAGGACGCGGTCTTTCAAGCGTTCGACGTCTCGCTGCACGGGCGCGGAAGCAGTAGACCATGGAGGACGAGGCTTGAGAGTGCGTCGGCCATGGTGTTCCTGTCCTGTTCGGCCGCCGGTGCGGCGGCGGGGTTCAGCCGTTCTGCGATCGGGTCTTGTGCGAGGGCCAGTGCGGGACCGGTGACGGCGAAGTACAGGATGTGCGTCGGCACACGCGGAATGCGGCCTGACGTCATGAGCCTGTCGACGAGCGGTGCGATGCTGTCCCAGAACGGCTTGATGAATCGCTGGTGGAGGTAGTCGAGGCGGTCGGAGTCGCGTGTTGACTCATCGCTGATCAGCCGATTCATACCCGAGGCGTTCGCGGCCACGCGGTAGAGCGCGACGATGACGTTCCTCAGGCGTTCGTCGTCGTCGAGGCACTGTGCGAGCAACCGGTCGAGCGCGGGCTGGGTATCCCGCAGCCCGAAGTCCACCACGGCGCGCCAGAAGTTCCCCTTCGACCCGTAACGCTCGTTGATGAAGTTGTGGCTGACCTCGAGCCGCCGGGCCAGCTCCCGCATGGTGGTCGCGGCGTAACCGAACTCGGCGAAGGCGATGAGGCCCCGCCGGAGGATCTCGCTGTCGTCCATGCGGACCGGGGCGTACTTCCCGCGCGTCGTCTCCTCCGGGTCCTGTGCTGGTGTTCCGTCCGTCACTCCGGCATCTCTCCGTTCGGTTCCCCGCGGCCTCATCGTGATCGCCGCTCTCTGCCGAGCGGCGAATGTCGCATTCCCTCGGGGTGCCGGTGCGCTTCCGGACCGGTCGTGCACCCCAGGTCTGCCATTTCCTGGCGTACGGCCCGGGGAATCGGTGGTTGTCATGCTTCTCCGTCGCAGGCCACGAGGCTTTCCGGGATGCGAGTCTTTCACGCCGTCCGCAGCCCGGGCGGGAGAGTGCGTATCCGACCATGAGAAGTGCTTGACGCTTGTCAAGCATCGACGCATGATTGACGCGTCAAGTACATCGGCGCCCGTCAGGCACCGACTACTACGTCTTTCAGGAGTGCCCCGTGTTCTTCAGTAAGACCCGTGAGGCCGTATCCACCTCCGGTGCCACCTCCGCGTCCACGCGACGCCGCAAGGTGATCGGCACCGCGGCCGGCATCGTCGCCGTCGCCCTGACCGCCGTGGCCGTGCCGGCCGCGGCGCAGAGCCAGGGGTCGCACACCGGCTCGTCCAGCCACTCCCGCCACCACTACCTGTCGCCGCTGCAGGTCACCTCGGCGTACTACGCCAGCTACAACGGCGACCTGGCCGCCGGATTCGACCGCTACATCTCCAAGGACCTGGTGCTCCACGGATTCAACGGCCCCGAGAGCCGCGAGGACTGGATCAACGGCGATCTCAACATCAAGGCGGGGCTGACCGGCTTCAAGATGACCGTCCTGGACCAGATCGTGGAGGGCGACAAAGTCGTCACGCGGTGGAGTTTCGCAGGCCGTCACACCGGGACGGTCTTCGGCATTCCGGCCTCCGGCCGCGAGGTTCAGCTCAGCGGTATCTCCATCGACCGCGTGATACACGGCCAGTCCGTGGAGCACTGGTCGGAGGGGAACTTCGGAGTGTTCCTGGACGAGCTCCGCGCTGAGACGCCTCCCGGCACCGTCCACCCCAGCACCAAGTAAACCGGCGCCCGCTTTGGCGCAGGGCCCTGCCAAGGCCCGGTGACCGACCCACCCCGGGCGCACCGTGCACACGGGGCGCCCGGGGACCGGGGCTGCTGGCACGGGGCGCAAGGCCACTCGCACAATCCATTCGGCAGGAGAACGTTCCATGGCATCCCTTCTTGACGGCAAGGTCGTGCTGATCACCGGCACCGGCGTAGGTATGGGCCGCGTCGCGGCGCAGGTGTTCGCCAGAGAGGGCGCGAAGGTCGTCGGATGCGACATCCGGGCCGACGCCAACGAGAAGACCGTCGGACTCGTCCGCCGCGCGGGCGGCGAGATGACCGGCATCGCGCCGGTCGACCTCACCGACCCCGACCAGGTACGGCACCTGGTCGAGGATGCCGCGGGGGCCTACGGCGGACTCGACGTCGTCTACAACAACGCCGCCTCCCTGCGCTTCGGCGCCATACCTCACTTTCCCGTCGAGGACTGGCGGGCGACCATCACCGGGGAACTCGACATCCCCTTCTTCGTCTCGAAGTTCGCCTGGCCGCACCTGGTGCAGCGCGGTGGCGGCGTCATCATCAACGTCGCGTCCATGGCCGGAATGATCGCCGGCCACAACCCCCCGATGGTCGGGCACACCGCGGCGAACGCCGGGGTCATCGGCATGACGCGGCAGATGGCTCTCGAGGGCGCCGACCACGGGATTCGCGCGGTGGCGATCAGCCCGGGCCCCGTCCTGACCCCCGCCAGCGACCGCGACCTCGGCGACAACCAGGCGATGCGGGACGCGATCACCAGCAAGACACTGCTCAAGCGCTTCGCCCAGCCCGAGGAAATCGTCGAGCTGGCCGCCTTCCTCGCTTCCGACCGCGCCTCGTACATCACGGGCACGAACTACGCGGTCGACGGCGGCGCGAGCGCCTGGTAGCGGAGTACGCCCGGTCCCACCCTCGTCTCCCCGGGGTGGGACCGGGACCCCGAAGATCGCGACCGAGACGCAACCCGGACCGAATCCCGACCGACCGCGGCACGTGGGGATCGAAGGTCCACTCACCTGCGCTCCGCCCCCGCGGCTCGGACGAAGCGACGCAGGCCGCGCACCTGACCGCCTCCCTCCCCAGCGCCCAACGGCCCGGCAGAGCAGCCTCTGCCGAGCGGCACGCCAGTCGGCCCAGAGTTCACCGGGCCCCGCCGTCCCAACACTCATCACGCCACCCATCGTTACTTTCTCTTCTGACTAGGAACCGTCGTGTACATAGCCGCTGTCATCCTCAGCGTTTTGCTTGCCCTCGTCCTCCTCGCCGCCGGCGCCCCCAAGATGCAACTCAAGGGGGCCGTGCCGGACGGCCTTATCGAGAAGGGGCTCAGCTCCGCCCTGGTCCGATTCATCGGAATCGCGGAGGCGGCCGCAGCCGCCGGACTGATCGTCGGCATCTGGTGGCAGCCGCTCGGCATCGCGGCTGCGGTTGGCACGGTTGCGGTACTCATCGGCGCAATCAGCTTCCATGCAAAGAAGGGCGAGTACAGCGACAGCGCGACGCGCAACGCCGCAATCACCCCCATCGTGTTGCTGCTCGTGGCCGTGGCCAACGGCATCACGCTGGCCGCGTCACTGTAGGTGCGACCTGCGGCCCCCGGGCCGGAGCATGTAGGCCGCGCCGTCTGCAGGAGCTGCGGGTGGACCTGGCCAAGGCCACCGATGCACTGGCCGCGGATTTGGGCCGGGCGCCGACGGTGGCAGAGCTCGCGGCTCGGCTGGAGATCGGCGAGGAGGAGGTGGTGGAGGCGATGACGGCCGCCAATGCCTACTCCGAGGCGTCCTTGGACGCGCCGCCCACCGATGAGGGCTACAGCGGGACGGGGTGGGCGGACCGGCTGGGCTACGACGACAACGCCTTCGCGAAGATCGAGGGCCTCGAGGCGGTCAAGCCGCTGATCGCGCAGCTGCCGGAACGGGACCGGCTCATCCTGTCCCTGCGCTCGGCCACGAATTGACGCAGGCGCAGATCAGCGAACGGCTGGGAGTGTCCCAGATGCAGGTCTCCCGGCTCCTGACCCGGATCCTTGACCGCCTGAGGGAGCAGGTGCTGGCGCTGCCGTAATTCGTTGCCGAGATAGCGGCCCGGCCGGGGACCCACCGGCGGCTTGTACCGCCGTATCCCGGCCGGGTCGACACGGCACACGATAGGCCCCGGGCTGTCGCACATCGGTGAGGCCGTGCATCGAGTCGGACGCTGGGATGTACCGGCGGGACTTCGGTGCGGGTGAGGGGATGAGGCGAGGCGCCGCAACGGACGCCTGACAGCGTAGGACGGGCCGACCGGTCTGGCGTGCCGACAGCAGCGCCGCGCTCCCCGGCGCTGCTGTCGGCACGTTCTGGATCAGTGCCGCGGACATGCGTGTGGGGCCGCCCCTTAGGGGCGGCCCCACACGCATGTGCCCATTGGTGCTGGGTCAGGGGCGGGTGATGTCCTGGCCGACGTCCTTGAGCTTCTCCTTGGCCTCGCGGGCGTCGCCCTTGGCCTGCTCGGCGCGGCCCTTGGCGGTCAGGCGGTCATTGCCCACAGCCTTGCCGGCGGCTTCCTTGGCCTTGCCGACGGCCTGCTCGGTCTTCGCCTTGGCCTTCTCGTTGGCAGTCATACCGTGCACCTTTCGTGGCGTTGACGTCGGAGCGTTGTTGTGTCGTCTGACCGCCGGGCATTTCTGCAAACGTGCCAGGCGGACGATCCCGTGCGCTGTGCCGAATGCACGGGCGGCGGCTCGCCGGGGAGGTTCCGCGTTGGTTCCCGGTGCGCGGCCGGCGAGCCGCTTGCCGCTCGTCTACCCCGGTCCCAGCGGGGGTAGTGCAAAGGGTGGGGTTCGCGGCTTGGTCGGCGGCACGAACCCCACCCTTGGTCTGGGATGGTGTCAGGTCACCATCGGTACCAGCGGCGGCGTCCGCCGCCTTCGGCCGCTCGGAAGACGAACCCGAGCGCCCATACCACCAACACGATGATGGCGATCCACCACAGCGCCTTGAGGGCGAACCCGGCGCCGAACAGGACCAGGGCGAGCAGCAGGACAAGCAGCAAAGGAACCATGTCGTCAACCTCCTGACCTCGCGTCTGCCCCGCAAGCCGGCCGCTACGCGCGAACGGCGGAGCAGGCATCGGTGTGGTCGGTGGCCCGACGGGTGTCGTCGTGTGTCAGTGCGCCAGGGGCCGGCTCGGGGCGGCGGGCATGGGCGGGCAGCAGAAGCCGGGACAGTTGCCACCTCACCCCAGCCGGTGGGGAACTGCTCGTCGTCCTTGCCGCCCTGCAACAGTGGGGTGACTGCTACTGCATACGCCCTTCCGGACCCACCGTTCTGCGCCGTCAGTGCTCCTCGGGGGATTTCCGTGCATGTTGGTCTCATCTCCGACAGCCGTGGTCTTGAGATTCCCATGGCAGACGTTGACATGGTGATCGTCAATCCTGGTTGACCCCCGCGGTGTTGCTGGCGATGCCGGTCGGTCCAGCAGACGATGCGGTAGATTTCCGCGCCAGGACGGCAGCCGGGTGCCCGAAACTTCCTGGGCCCCAGGCAAGTCCGGTTTCTGTAGATTTTGTACGCGTCTTGCAGCTAGGAAGCCGCAGGTGACAGCCGAGGTGCAGGGTTTGTGGCCCTCCTTTTTGACTGCTCTGCCCATACGCTTTTTCCCTGATCCCCATATCGGGTACCCCATTGGTCCGCGAGGGTGGCGACGATGAACAGACCTCGGCCGGTCTCGTCGATGGTGCGGGCGTGTTTCACGTGTGGAGCGCAGGTCGAGGCATCGCTGACCTCGCTGGTCAGCATCTCGTCAAGGATCAGCCGTAGCTGCAGTGGTGGGGCGCCGTAGCGGACCGCGTTGCCGACGAGTTCGCTGACGATGAGCTCATTGGTGAACGCAATGTTTTCGTCCACGCCCCAGGCATGAAGTTGGCGCCGAGCTGCCGCACGGGCGAGCGGGGCGGCCTCGGGATACGGCGGCAGGGGGAGGACCAGCACCTGATCTGGGGGCAGCGCTTTCGTGCGCGCGAGCAGCATCAGTCTTTCGTCGGTCTGGTGGCCGTGTGTGAGCGCATGTGTGATGTCGTCTCGCAGTTCGGGCAGACTCCGTTCGTTGCCGCGGTCCAGGAGCGGGCGCAGTGGCCCCGTCAGGACCTCGCTTGCGAGTGGCGCGGTGGCCATGGCCAAGGTGGTGCCTTCGGGGAGGCTGACCGTGGTCGCGGGAAACGGGGCGTTGCCCGTTCCGGCGAGCAAGGGACCTGGAGGCACGGTCAAGGTGGACGAAGTGCCGTCGGGGAAGACGGCTACTGGCTCCGGGAGACCGGCACGGGCGAGGGCGCAGGTGAGAGTGACGGGGTCGTAGATCGCGATGGCGCAGCCGGCAGTGAGCGACTCGTGGTGCAGAGGATCGCTGGGCGGCAACGCGGCACGTTCGGCTGCGAGACGGGTCGCGGTGTCGCTCAATCGGGCCAGTAGCTCGTCGGGCCCCAGGTCCAGCGCGGCAATTGAGTGGAGCGCCGTCCGGAGCAGCCCCATCGTGACCGCAGCGGCGACGCCTCGCCCGGCGACGTCGCCGACGACCAGCGCGGTCCGTGCGCCGGGCAACGCGATCGCGTCGAACCATACGCCGCCACCTTCCGGCCCTGGAAAGTGCAGTTGGCAGACTTCTACGGAGCTTGGTGTGGCTGGGCGCTGGGGGAGAAGCCTGCGCTGCAGAGTGGCTGCGATGGTCCGCTCACGGGTGTACCGACGGGCGTTGTCGATGCACAGAGCGGCGTGCGCGCACACGTCGGACGCAAGCTGGAGGTCCTCCTCCTCGAAGGGATCTTCGTGCTGGTGGCGGTAGAAGCTGACGACCCCCAGAGCATGACCACGCAATGCCAGCGGTGCCACGATCAAACAGTGGGCATCGGACCGTTTGATGGAGTCCGCCAGGGCTGGGTCGGCGGCGAGCCATGCGGTGTCGGCGTCGATCGGGACCAGGCGTGGGCGGAGGTCGGAAAGTACGTGCGAGAAGGGGGTGCCGGATGGCAGCGGGCGCACGTCTCCCGACCGGTAGGCCGGGGTCCGTCCTCCTCGGAAGGCTGTTCGGTGCAGGGGAACGTTGTGGTCGACGGGGACCAGCGGAGGGTCCTCGCCGCGGACGACGTCTTCGATGACTTCGACGACGGCGATGCCGGTGAAGGCAGGCACTACTGCGTCCACCAGTTCTCGGCACACAGCCAGCACGTCCAGCCGGCGCCCCACGCATGTGCGGACGGTGTCCAGGAGGACCAGCCGTTTCAGCGCGTTCTCACGCTCGGTAACGTCAATCGCTGACGCCACCAGACCGAGCACGTCCCCACGGCCGCCCTCCAGGCGGGCGAAGGAGACGGAGTAGATGCGGCGTCTGTGCTGGCCAGGTGCTTCGGCGGTCCGGACGAGCCGGTTCAGTACCGGCACTCCGCTGTCCATGACCCTGTGAGCCACCGCGAGCTCTTGCTCAGGGTCTTCGAGTTCGAATGCCTCGGTGAACGGCTTGCCGATCAGGTCCGCCACTGGCGTGTCGCGCAGCCAGCGGGTGCCGGTGTTCATTCGGACCACGCGCAGTTGGTTGTCCAGGACGTAGATCCCCACCGGGGACTGGGTGAACATGGCCTTCAAGACCGCCACGTCCTGCTGTGAGACGGCGTTCGCTGCAGCGCGTACCTGCCAAACAACGGAAGTGCCGTTCAGTATTGGTCTGACCAGCACCGGGGCCCCATCAAAGATGCTGCCTCGGCGCCCGCGGTCAGTGCCGATCTCACGCATCAGCGCGACGACGGACTGGCCTACGGCTTCCTCGGCGGACCATCCGAACAACTCCTCCGCAAGGCGCTGCCACTCGATCACCCGCCCGTCCTCGGCGATCATCATGAGCACGTCGCGGTCGGGCATCGAAAACACCTCCCGCTCATCCACCCCCGGTGTGCGCAGTGCACTCCTTCACCAGTTCAAGCGCGTGGCGGCCCCCCGGCAACCCGACCCGGGCGCTTCAAGCTGTAGCGGCGGGCTGATCTACCTATTGCGGAGGATGCCGCGAAAGCCGCCCTCCCCTCCTCCACAGACGCGGTACGCACGCCGGCGTGCAGGCACTGCCGCCCGGACGCTGCCTTGGGGTTCGACCCGCGAGACGCCGACCACACGCACCGACCGCTCTTGGCCTCGGGCCACGATCGCAAGGTGCACGGCGACCGCGCTGTTCTTGTTCAACCACGCAGCTGGCGCCCACGTCTGACCCGCTCTTCACGTCGTAGAGCACGAAGGAGACCGGTTCGGCCACGGAGCCGGGGCGCATCCGGCGGGGGCGGATGGGACGGAAAACGGCCCGCGGGTTGTGTCGCAGGTGCTGTCGAGGATGGTGCGATCCCGTCCCGCGGTGAGGATGTCGGCCTTGACCGTCCACCGCTGGCCCTGCTTCTCGACGGCGATGCGCACCCGGCGCTGCTTGGGCCGCCGGTGCGGCGCTGCAGGCGTCGACGTCGGTGGTGTCCTGGACCAGGCGGATGGACGCGGGCAGCGGGCTGCACGGGGATCACCGGTGTCAGGATCGGGAAGTACGCGCGATACCCGATGCCGGAACGTCGCCTGCTCCGACGCGGGTGCGCCCGACCTGCCCCGACCGCGTTCCAACACGCCACGGGCGCCGGGGCCGTGGACACCCGTTGGACAGCCGTTCCTCCTGCTTGGCCGCCGACCGAGCCTCGAACGTGACAGGGCATGCGCCTGGTCAACGACACCACCCGCGCGATCCATGAATCACAGACCCTGCGCGTCGAGCGCGTCTACGCCACCCGAGGAGCCGGTCCGCCCTGGACCAGGGCCTGCCCCCGGGCTGTCACTACAGGGAGGGATCGGCTCGGCCACCCCGCCCGTCTACCCGTTCGGCTGCATGCCGCGCCCGCGGGCCGGGGCACACCTAGCATGCTGACTGTGCGACTTATTCTCCCGAAGGTCGAGGGTGGCGGCCGGGTACAGGGTCTGCTGCAGCTCATCGAGGACGGCATCCATCTCGTCGTCGCGGCGCTCCTCGTGCTGCTCGCGGGGCTTTTGACTGTCGGGGTCGTCCATGACGTCATCACATCGATCCAGGGGCCGTACCGCGAGGATGCGGTTGTTCTGTCCGCCCTGGACAACGGCCTTGTGCTGTTCATCGTGGCTGAACTGCTTCATACCGTCCGTCTCACCATCAGGAACCAGACCCTCGATGCGGAGCCGTTTCTCGTCGTCGGCCTGATCGCCGGCATTCGCAAGGTCCTCATCGTGACGGCCGAGGCGGAGAGGTCCTTCCGGTGGAACGTCGAGGGGATCGAACTGCTCATCCTGGCGGGGTTGATCCTCGTGATGGCGACGGCGGCGTATGTGTGGCGGCGTTCGACGCGGCCGGGAGACTACTTTCCGCTTCCAGAGGCGCGGCGCCGCCCGTCGCCGGCGCCGTCACCCGCTCCGGTGAGCGGGTCCTGATCCGTCACCTCCTGCCGCCGCGGCCGCCCGTACCCGCTGCTCCTCACGTGCAGAGCCGATGTCCCGTTCCAGGGGTGTGCGGCTGACGGCCGTCGTGAGGTCCTCCAGGGCCCGTTTCTGCAGTTCCGCCCCGCGCAGCACCACCGGGCTCCGGTCCTCGGCGGCGTTTTCCCACTCGTGGAGCGCTTCTTCCACCCGCCGCCAGTCCGGGGTTTTGTGCTCGCGCACGTCGTCTGCTGCCTGCGCGGTGTCCGCCTCCAGGGCGGCGGCGAGCCGCTCTGCCTCGGGGAAGGAGCGGCCGTCGGCCCGTGGGACGTGGCTCTCCATGAGCATCGCCGCCCGGCCGAAACCCTTGAGCGCCTTTTGTGCTTCCTCCGCCTCGCGCGACGTCAGGCCCCTGGGGCGAAGCGGTTCCTGCCGTGCCCGGTCGTAGGCCCCCTGCCAGGCGGCTCGTGCCTGCCTGCTCGCCAGCAGTGCCCTGCGCAGGTCGGCGCGATGTTCCCGGGTCGGTTCGGCGTAGCTGCGCAGCACCGCGGCCGCGTAGCGGCCATTGGCGGCGAGCCAGTCCGCGAGTCGGCCCGGCAGCCGGGGCGTCTCCCATGCGGGGAACACCACATACGCCAGCATGGCCAGGGCCCCGCCGATCAGGGTGAGCACCACCCGCTCCGGGACCGTCTGCTCCCATGCCTGGCCGCCCATGCCGAGCAGGAAGACGACGTACGCGGCGGTGAAGCACTGGGAGTAGGCGTAGCCCGTACGGATCAGCGTGTACGACAGGCCCGCCGAGACCACCGCAAGCGCACCGAACACGTGGGCGTCCGGGCCCACGGTGCGCACCATCGCGGTGGCGAGCGCGACTCCTGCCAGGGTCCCGGCAAGACGGGCCACCGCACGCGCGTACGTCCGGTGGAAGTCCGGCCGCATCACCATCACCGAGGCGATGGGCGCCCAGTAGCCGTGGTTCAGCGGTAGCCGGATGGCGATCAGATAGCCGAGCGTGGCCACCGCCGCCAGACGGAGGGCGTGCCGGAGCACGGGCGAGTCGAGGCGGAGTTCGCTGCGGGCGGCCCGGACGACGACTGGGAGCAGACGGAACATGGTCGGGCGCACCAGAAACTGGGCGCTCGCGGGGCCGGGTGGCGTGGGCGTCTTCCCGCGCGCGCCACCGCTCCCGGCGATCTCCATCGCCTCGCCGAGCAGTTCCACGAGCTGCTCGGCGGCTTGCCGGGCGGGCCCCTCCAGCACCTCGTGCTCGTCGTCGAGGTGCAGGATCTCCGCGGTCTGGGGCGGCACCTGTGCGGGGGTGCCGCGGCGGATCGTACGGGCGGCCGCGTCCAGGACGTCGGCGGCCGCGTCGAGCAACTCCCGCGCGCGGTCCCGCCCGGGTCCCTCCGCCGGGGCGCCGACGTCGGGGTCGGCGAGCGCGGCGACGACCGGCCGAATGCGTTCGGCCAGGCCCCGGGGGCCGTGGAGGACGGCAGGGCGGGTGCGGGCCTGTGACGGCGTCACGGCGGCCGCGTCCCGGGCTGTCATCAATGGCTCCGGGTCGAAGGGGGCGGTCGGGTCGTGCCGCAGCCGGCGGGCGTAGTCCGCCACGGCGGCCAGGGCGTCGGCGAGCGCGTCTCGATGCGCTCCCCAACGGCGGATCGGGAACAGCCAGATCAGCACGGCCTGCGCCACACCGCCGAGCGCGATGATCCCGGCGTGCTCCAGGGCTCGCCCGGCGCTCGTGGGCAGGGTGACGGTCACCAGCATGCTGCCTACGGTCGTCGCTGCGACGATCCCGGCGGTCGATCCGACGGCCCACGCCATCCCGGCGAGAAAGGCCCATACGGCCAGCAGTGGGAGGTACGTCACGAGCCGCCCCGCCGCCAGGTAGCCCACGAAGGTGCTGAGCGCCAGACCCGCGCCCGCGCCGAGCGCGATCACCTTGCGTGGACGCCAGGTGCGCTGGAATGTGGCCGCACCCGCGGAGTAGGCGCCGAGGGCTGCGGACGCGGCGTACGCGGGGGAGACCAGCCACAGGGTCGGCCCGAGGACGATCGCCACCCCGACTGCCGTACGCAGCGCGAGGAGGGGTTCCAGCCGTGTCTCCTCGATCGTGAGCCCGGACCGCACGACCTCCCAGAGGGCGCGCAGCCACGTCACGGGTGCGAGCTTGGCCGGACTGTCCTGCCGGGTCGCCTCGGGCCCGTTCGAGGTGCGGCAGCCGTCGGGCAAGGAAGCCTCCCAAGCTCCGTGAAAGGGCTGGCGGCCGCAGCCGCCAGCTCGGGGTGCGGCCACTGCGGACACCTGAGCGTCCGCTGTCCGTCCTACCGGGCCGGAGCGCGGGCGATGTGTCCCGGCCCCGGCCGGAGGAACTGGTGGGACGGCGGCTCGGAATACTTACCGCCCGGGACACCTACCGCTTGTGGCCGTTCCCGTGTCCGTTCGGATGCAGGACCACCTTGGTCCAGCCCTCGTCACGGGCGTCGAAGTGCTGGTAGGCGGTGGGGGCCTCATCGAGGCTGAGTTCGTGGGAGACGACGAAGCTCGGCTTTGCCTTCCCGCCGGCGATCAGATCCCGCAGCGCCCGGTTGTACCTCTTCACCGGCGCCTGTCCGGTGCCCATGTGCTGACCCTTGAACCACATCAGGCCGAAGTCGATCGGGACTTTGCCCTGCGCCTCCAGCTCCCCTTGGGCCTCGGCGCCGCCGGGGTCCTGGGGCAGGAACACGCCCACCACGCCGATGTCGCCGGTGAACCTGACCGAGTCGATCAGTGCGTTGACGGTGAGGCTGGCGTCCTCGTGGCCCTTGGGGTCGTGTGCCTGGTAGCCGACGCACTCACAGCCGTTGTCGGCGCCCAGACCGAGGGTGGCGTCCTTGACGACCTCCGCCGGCTTCTGCTCGGCGGTGTTGATCGGGATGGCCCCGATCTCCTCCGCCTTGCGCAGCCGGTCGGGCTGGTGGTCGGCCACCCAGACGCGGCCGGCGCCCTTGAGGAGGGCCGAGTAGGCCGCCATCAGCCCGACGGGACCGGCTCCGAAGACGATGGTCTGGTCGCCGGGTTTGACGTGGGCCATCTCGGTGGCGTGATAGCCGGTGGGGAAGATGTCGGCGAGCATCACGTAGTCGGTCTGCCGGTCGGCGGCGTCCTCGCCCAGACGCAGCGCGTTGAAGTCGCCGTAGGGTACGCGCAGCAGTTCCGCCTGGCCGCCCTGGTAGGGGCCCATGTCGGCGAATCCGTAGGCGGCTCCGGCGAGGGCCGGTTCCGGCTGCATGGTCAGGCAGTAGTTGGTCAGACCCCGCTCGCACTGCTTGCAGAAGCCGCAAGCGATGTTGAAGGGCAGGACCACGTACTGGCCGACCTGGACCTTGCGGACGGCCGAGCCGACCTCCACGACCTGGCCCATGTTCTCGTGTCCCAGGGTGCGGCCGGATTCGAACGAGGTGCGGCCTTCGTACATGTGCAGGTCCGAACCGCAGATGTTGGTATGAGGTTCCCCCGCTGTGCGGGAGTGGCTGACTAGCTGGTCAGGGCGGGTTGACGTGATTTCAGGTTCACCGGTTCGGCCGCTGCCTGGTCGGCG
>NZ_JBIVLI010000026.1:0-127091 GCF_044751205.1 Streptomyces sp. NPDC088732 | reverse complement strand
GCGATGCACCGCACCTGGGGGTACCCCCAGCGGTAGCTGGGGGAGCCGCGGGACCCGCCCTCCGGGCGGCCGGCGCTACTTTCGAAACACGCCCTGGGCGACCGCGGGTGTCCGTCCGTCAGCGGGCGGCGGGGGCGGGCATCCCGCCCAGCCGGCAGATCTCCTCCAGCGGGAAGGGGGTCTGCCTGCTCCTCCGCTGGAACGTGCGGTTGAAGTCGGACACCACCGCGGCGATCGGCGCGTGTCGGGCGATGACCGCCGCGGCCTCCTTCGGCAGGCCCGTGGGGCGCTTGCCCTCCGCGTAGGCGCGCACCAGCTCGTACCGGCCGTCCCGGTCCTCCCTGCGGATCCCCTGCAGAGCGGTGACCAGCCAGTTCACGAAGTAGGTGACGGTGTAGCAGCGGTCGTAGGCCCGGTTCCGGTCGAAGAAGTCGGCCTCGGCCCCGGACAGTTCGAAGCCGGAGGAGATCGCGAGGCCGAAGTCCCCGAAGTAGAGGCGCCGGCCGTCGGTCAGGATGTTCTCGAAGTGCGCGTCGAAGTGCAGGAGCCCGCGGCCGTTCATGAACGAGACGCCGGCTGCCAGTTCCCTCTCCACCATCGCGCAGGCCCGGTCGAGGGCGTCGTCGCCCGCCGCCACCCGGGCGCCCAGCCACTGGTGCAGGTTCTGCGGGATGTACTCCAGGAACAGGGCGATGGATGCCGAGGACTGCCTGAGCGCCTCGATCCGGCGCCGCACCTGCGGACTGCCGTCCCAGTAGGCCACCGCCCGGTCCACGTCGGCCAGTTCCCCGGGCAGCGGTGCCGAGTCGGGCAGCACCCTCCAGTGGTACATCAGGGGAAAGCCCTCGTACTCCGCCGAGAGCACCCAGTTCGTGGTCATGGTCTGCACGGCGAGCTCTCGCCAGGCCCCGAAGCCCGGTGCGCCGATCGTGCCGACGCCGTACTGGCAGAAGGCGGGCACCTCGAACAGATTCGCCGTGGAGCGCACGTGCTCCGGAAGCCTCTCCAGGTCGGTGAGGGGCACCCGCTTCACGAAGACCGGGGTGCCCGCGACCTCCAGCCGGGCCGACGTACCGCCGATGCCGGATCCGAGCGGCACGGCCGCGTCGACAAGATCGCGCAGGGCGCGATCGCTGCACAGGGCCAGGGCTGTGGAGACGGCGCTGTACGCGGTCATGCGCGCACCGCGCGACATGTCAGGGTGCTTCGTCGCGGCGTCCATCACAGTGCGGCCCCCCTCGGCCTCGACCCGCCCCGGCCGGCGGGCGCGGTGCGACCGTAGCAGCACGGAATGTGGCCGCACGGCTGGGCCGGCGGGCATCGGAGACCGGGAAGAAAGTCCTTGGCCGCTCCCCGGGGGGCCGGGGTACAGTGCGGAGGTCCTGTTGTCTCCGATAGAGGTGGACGTTGCTCGTCTGAGGTCCGCGATCATCGCGCGGTACGGCCCTGGGCCGTACGCCCGTCACGCTGTCGGCATTCCGCCGCCCGTGACCCGCGCCCCCTCCGCGACCTCGGCGTCAGAGCCGTCCCTCACCTTCCCGGGACCGGGCTCCCCCTTCTCGCCCTCGGCCGCGCGGTGCTCGCACGCCACGCCCTCATCCCACGCGACCGCGAATGCGAGAACCCCCCCATGTCCCTTTCCGGAATCCCCGGCCCCTCGGGGCCCGCCGTGACCTGTTCCGCGCTGTCCTTTCAGTGGCCGGACGGCACGCCCGTCCTCGACGGGATCTCGCTGACCGCGGGCCCCGGCCGGACGGGCCTGGTCGGCGCCAACGGCACGGGCAAGTCCACGCTGCTGCGGCTGCTCGCCGGGCGGCTGCGCCCCACCCGGGGATCGGTGACGGTCGACGGCCGCCTCGGGTACCTGCCGCAGAACCTGACCCTGGAGACCGGCCTGCGGGTCGACCAGGCGCTCGGCATCGCCGGGCGGCGGGCCGCGCTGCGCGCGATCGAGGCCGGCGACGTCGCGGAGCACCACTTCGAGACCGTCGGCGACGACTGGGACGTCGAGGAGCGCGCCATGGCCACCCTGGGCTCGCTCGGCCTGGGCGGCGTGGGACTCGACCGCACCGTCGGCGAGTTGTCCGGCGGCGAGACGGTCCTGCTGCGGCTGGCCGCGCTGCTGCTGGACCGTCCCGATGTCCTGCTGCTCGACGAACCCACCAACAACCTCGACCTGTTCGCCCGCCGCCGGCTGCACGAGGCCGTCGGCTCATGGCGCTCGGGTGTGCTGGTCGTGGTCAGCCACGACCGCGAACTCCTCGACCGTGTCGACCGCGTCGCGGAGCTGCGTTCCGGCGCGGTGAGCTGGTACGGCGGCGGCTGGTCGGCGTACGAGGAGGCCGTGGCCGGGCAGCAGGAGGCGGCAGGACGGATGCTCCGGGCCGCCGAGGCCGATGTCAGGCGCCAGAAGCGCGAGTTGGAGGAGACGCAGATCAAGGTCGCCCGCAGGCAGCGGCACACCAGGAAGATGGACGAGCAGCGGCGGGCCCCGCGCATCGTCGCCGGTGCGCGCAAGCGGTCCGCCCAGGAGTCGGGCGCCGCCCTGCGCGGACTGCACGAGGAACGGCTGCGCGCGGCACGCGAACGCCGCGAGGAGGCGGCGGACGCCGTCCGGGACGACGCGGAGATCCGCGTCAGCCTGCCGGGCACCGCCGTGCCCGCGGGCCGCACGGTGCTGGAAGTACGGGGGCTGCGCCCCGCGCACGGCAGGCTGCGTTCGGGCGACCTCCAAGTGCACGGTCCCGAGCGCGTCGCGCTCGTGGGCCGCAACGGGGCCGGCAAGACCACGCTGCTGCGCACGCTCGCCGGGCAGCTGGCACCGCTGTCGGGCGAGGCCAGGACGTTCGTGCCGCTGCGCTTCCTGCCGCAGCGGCTGGACGTGCTGGACGACGGTCTGAGCGTGGCGGCGAACGTGGCCGCCGCGGCACCCGGCGCCGGGGACAACGAGATCCGGGCCCGGCTCGCGCACTTCCTGTTCAGGGGTGCCCGCGCCGACCTGCCCGCGGGCACGCTCTCCGGGGGCGAGCGCTTCCGGGCCGCGCTGGCCGCGGCGATGTTCGCGGCACCGGCTCCGCAGCTGCTGATGCTGGACGAGCCCACCAACAATCTGGACGCGTCCGGCGTGCGGCAGTTGACCGGCGCACTGGCCTCCTTCGAGGGGGCGCTGGTGGTGGCCGGGCACGACCTCGCGTTCCTGGAGGCGATCGGGACGACCCGCTGGGTGTTCGTCGGGGAGGACCTGCGGGAGACCAGCGCCGAGGAGGTGCGCGCGCTGCTGGAGGCTTCGACCGCGGGCTGAGCACGGGTCCGCCGCCACCTGCGGGTCTGGACAGAGTGTCCAGACCGGACGTATGGTCCAGCGCATGGAGACGCGAACGGACCCGGACCATCCCCACGTCACGGCGTGGTCGCCGGTGTGCCAGGCGGTGGCGCTGCTGCTCGCCCCGCACGCGGAGGTCGTCCTGCACGACGCCGCCACCGACCGGGTGATCGGCATCTGGAACCCGATGTCGGTCCGCGCCCCCGGCGACCCCTCGCTCCTCGGCGAGCTCGACGGGCTGGACCCCGCCGGACGCGACGTGTACGGCCCGTACGAGAAACTGCTGCCCGACGGGAGGCGGCTGACCTCGGTCAGCGCCGTCCTCCGCGACGCGGCGGGAGCGCCCTCCGCGGTGCTCTGCGTCAACTTCGACCGGACCCCCCTCGACGGCGTCGCGGCGCTGCTCGCGGGCTTCGCCGCGCCCACCGCGCCCCGCCCCGAGGCACTGTTCGCCGAGGACTGGACCGAACGCGTCAACCAGGTCGTCGGGGCGTACGTCCGCGAGCGCGGCCGGTCCGTGGAGCGCCTCGGGCGCGAGGACCGGCTCGCCCTGCTCGGCGAGCTCGACCGCGCCGGGGTGTTCGCCGTGCGGCGCGCGGTGCCGTTCGTCGCCGGGGCCCTCAAGACCTCGCGCTCCACGGTCTATTCGCTGCTCGCCGAACTCAAGGCACGACCAAGGGACGCCTCGTGACCCGACTGCCCGACTTCCGGCTGGAGACGTACTTCTCCCGCTGGGAGTTCACCGCCCGCCACCACCTCACCGCCTCCGACGCCCAGACCATGACCGTCGCCGAGCTGCTGGAACTGGCCGATCCCGCCGACCGGGAGGCCTGGGACACCCTGTCGCTCGGCTACACCGAGACCTACGGCGACCCGCTGCTGCGCGAGGCCGTCGCGTCCACGTACGACCGCGCCGGCGCCGACGACGTACTGTGCTTCGGCGGCGCCGAGGAGGCCCTCTACCTCGCCATGCAGGTGCTGCTGGGTCCCGACGACCACGCGGTGGTGGTGACGCCCAACTACCAGGCGGCCGAGACGGTGCCGCTCTCCCTGTGCGCCGTCACCGGCGTGGCACTGGACCCGGGGAACGACTGGGCCCTGGACCTGGACGCGGTGGCTGCCGCCCTGCGCCCCAACACCCGTGTCGTGTCCGTCAACTTCCCCCACAACCCCACCGGGAAGGTGATCGACGCCGCGGACCTCGCCCGGCTCGCGGCGCTCTGCGACGAGCGCGGCATCCGCCTGTTCAGCGACGAGGTCTACCGCGGCCTGGAACGCGATCCGGCCCGTACGCTCCCGCAGGCCGCCGATCTGTCCGAGCGCGCGCTGTCCCTCAACGTCACCTCCAAGTCGCTGGGCCTGCCCGGGCTGCGGATCGGCTGGATCACCTGCCGCGACCGCGAACTGCTGTCCCGGCTGGAGCGGGCCAAGCACTACACGACGATCTGCAACTCCGCGCCCAGCGAGATCCTCGCGAGGATCGCGCTCAAGGCACGTCCGGCCGTGCTGGCGCGCAACCGGGCGATCATCGACGCCAACCTCCCGCTCTTCGACGTCTTCTTCGCCGGCTTCCCCGACCTGTTCGCGTGGCGGGCCCCCGACGGCGGCTGCGTCGCCTACCCCCGCTACCTCGGGCCGGAGGGCGTCGAGGAGTTCTGCACCCGGCTGGTCGAGGAGGCCGGGGTCCTGCTGCTCCCGGCGTCCGTGTTCCGTTCCGAGCTCACCCCCGGCCCCACCGACCGCTTCCGGATCGGCGTCGGCCGCAGCGACCCGGCGCCCGCCCTGGACGCCTTCGGCCGCTGGCTCCGGGAGCGCCGGTGACCACGGCGATCCCGGTGCTCGGCCCGGAGGCGACAGCCGCCGCGGCCGGCCCGGCGACCGTCCTGGCCGCCGTGCGGGACGCCCTGGTCGCGCACGCCGAACACCGCACCACCGTCCCGCCCCCCATCCACCTGGACTTCGCCGCCGAGCGCGGCGACTGCCACGTCAAGGCCGGCTGGATCAGCGGCGCGGACGAGTTCACCGTCAAGGTGGCCACCGGCTTCTACGGCAACCCGGAACGCGGCCTGCCCGTCAACAACGGACTGGTCTGCGTGCTCAGCGCCCGCACCGGTGAGGTACGGGCACTCCTCGACGACCGCGGAGTGCTCACCGCCCGGCGCACCGCGGCCGCCGGAGCGCTGATCACCCACGCCATGGCGCGCCCGGACGCCGGCAGTGTCGGGGTCTTCGGCACCGGGGAGCAGGCGCTGCTGCAGGTCACCTGGCTCGCCCGGCTGCGCCCGGTCGCCGCCGTCCTGGTCCACGGCCGCGACCCCGGCCGGGCGCGCGGCCTGTGCGACCGGCTGCGGGAGCACGGGCTGCCCGCCGTGCCCGCCACGGCGGCGGAGGCGGCCGGCGCGGACATCGTGCTGACCGCCACCCCGTCCGCGGTGCCCGTCCTCGACGCCGCCGCCGTCAACGACGGCGCCCATGTGACGGGCATCGGCACCGACATGCCGCACAAGAACGAACTGCCCCCGGCGCTCTTCGCCCGCGCCGCGATCGTCGCCACCGACGACCACGAACAGTGCCTCCACCACGGCGACTTCGGCCACGCGGTGCGAGCCGGCCAGGTCGCGCCCGATGCCGACACACCTGCCGGACTGCTGCTGCGGGACGGTGCCGCCCGCGGTGCGCGGGACGTGACGGTCGCCGACCTGACCGGTGTCGGCGCCCTGGACGCGGCGGTCGCCTCGGCGGTGGTGCGGGCGGCGGGCCTGGGCTGAACCGGGACCGGCGCGGCACGGCCGGTGGTGTCGTGCCGCGCCCGGGCGGCGGCGCCCAGGGAGGATGCGGGCATGGACGCCGTACTGCACGCGCTGTCGATCGCCGGATCGATGACCTGGGACATCACCTGGGCGCTGATCCTCGGCTTCGCCCTGTCCGCGGTCGTCCAGGCCGTGGCGCGCAAGGAGGGTGTCGGCGCCCTGCTCGGCGACGACCGGCCGCGGACGCTGGCGATCGCCGCCGGACTCGGCGCGGCCTCCTCCTCGTGCTCCTACGCCGCCGTCGCCCTGGCGCGGTCGCTGTTCCGCAAAGGAGCGGGGTTCACGGCGGCGATGACCCTCGAGATCGCGTCGACCAACCTCGTGATCGAACTGGGCGTCATCCTCGCCCTGCTGATGGGGTGGCAGTTCACGGCGGCCGAGTTCGTCGGCGGGCCCGTCATGATCGTGGTGCTGGCCGTGCTCTTCCGCCGGCTGCTCCGCCCCGGCCTGCTGCGGCAGGCCCGCGAGCAGGCCGAGCGGGGTGTCGCCGGGTCGATGGAGGGGCACGCGGCGATGGACATGACCGTACGGCGCGAGGGGTCGTTCCGGCGCCGGCTGTTCTCGGCCGAGGGCTTCACCGCCACCTCGCACGTGTTCGTGATGGAGTGGGCCGCGATCCTCCGGGACCTCGTGGTGGGCCTGCTCATCGCGGGCGCCGTCGCCGCCTGGGTGCCCGACTCCTTCTGGCAGGCCTTCTTCTTCGAGGACCACCCGCTCGCCGCCAAGATCTGGGGACCGCTCGTCGGCCCCCTCGTGGCCATGGCCTCGTTCGTCTGCTCCGTCGGCAACGTGCCGCTCGCGGTGGTCCTGTGGACCGGGGGCATCAGCTTCGGCGGCGTGGTCTCCTTCATCTTCGCCGACCTGCTGATCCTGCCGATCCTGAACATCTACCGGAAGTACTACGGCACCCGGATGGCGCTGTTCCTCCTCGGTACGTTCTACGTCGCCATGGTCGTCGCCGGGTACGTGGTCGAGATCGTCTTCGGTGCCCTCGGTCTGATCCCCGACCCCTCGCGGGCCCGTGTCCCCACGGGCGGCGTCCGCTGGGACTACACGACCTGGCTGAACATCGCCTTCCTCGCTCTTGCCGCCGTCCTGCTGGCACGTTTCCTGGCCACCGGGGGCCGCGGCATGCTGCGCATGATGGGCGGTGCGCCGCCCGGGGCCCACGAGCAGGGTTGCGGTCGCACGCACGGGTGACGCGGCGGTCGGCGGGCGTTCAGCCCGGCAGCGCGTCGAGGACGCGGGCCGCCGGGGCGCCGGGTGCGTGGTCGAGGTCGGCTTCGGGGCTCTCGGTCTGATCCCCGATCCTTTGCGGGCGCACGTCCCCACGGGCGGTCCGCTGGGCCTGCACGACCTGGCTGAACATCGCCGGCCTTGCCCTTGCCGCCGTCCTGCCGGCCTGTTTCCCGGCCACCGGCGGCCGCGGCATGCTGCGCATGATGGGCGGTGCGCCGCCCGGGGCCCACGAGCAGGGTTGCGGTCGCACGCACGGGTGACGCGGCGGTTGCGGCGTTCAGCGCGGCAGCCCGTCGAGGACGCGGGCCTCCAGGCCGCCATGGCCGCAGCCGTGCGAGCCGATGCTCGCGGCCGTCCCTGGACGACCGCGACCGCCTGTTCCGCCTGGCCGAGCGCAAAACCCCCGGCCGTGACCTGCGCGGCGACCATGTCGGCCCGTGGATGATGCGCATCCCCATGTCCCCACGAGCGGCGCTCGCTGGGACTGCACGACGTGGCCGAACATCGCCTGCCTCGCCGCCGTCCTGGTGGCTCGCGCTCAGCCCAGCAGCGCGTTGAGGACGCCGGCCTCCAGGCCGAAGTACGCGGCCGCGACCGCCGGCATGAGCGGGACCGGCAGCCACGGGCGCGGTCCGGTCTCCCGCGCGCGGTACCAGGTGAGCGCGGCCGTCAGCACGGCCCCGAGGCCGAGGAAGGCGGCCGCCTCGCCCCAGTAGTCCAACTCCAGCCCCAGGTACAGTCCTTCGCCCGCCACCACCGCGCCGATCAGTGCGACCCCCAGGTGCCGGCGGATCCCCGTCTCCCTCCGCACCGCCCAGCCCGCCGCGCCCACCAGCGGCCCCCCGACGGTCCCCGCGGCCGCCCACACCAACGCCGTCGGGATGCCCCCGCTGCCGAACGTCCCGTTCAGGGACGACGTCGCGTAGTACCCCGCGCACGTCATGATCATCATCAGCGCCCCGCACGCCGCCGCTGTCCGGACGCGGGGGACGAGGGCTCCGGCCAGTGCCGTCCACACGATCCAGGACGACGAGGAGTTCGTCGCCCGCTCGAACACCGGGGACACCCCGTGGAGCAGGTACGTCGCGGCACCGAGCACCAGCCCGAACAGGGCGCTCGCCGCCGGCGCGGCGACGGCGGGGCGGGAGCGAAGGGCGGGGATCGCTGTCACGGCCGCGACTATACATGCCAGTTATACATGCGGTGTATACCCAAGCGGGCGGGCGGCGACCGGTCGGCGGCCCGAAGGGGGGACCGCCGCTCCCTGGACAGGTGATGCCTTCATCGGCACGGCGGCGGCGCCGAGTCTGGTGGTGAGCGGTTCCGGGGCCCGTCCGGCCCCGGCCGCGAACCGATGGGGCAGGAGTACCGAAGATGAGCACGAACACGGTCGCGGTGATCACCGGGGGCAACCGGGGACTGGGCCGGGCCACCGCCCTCGCGCTGGGCGAGGCGGGAACGGACGTCGTCCTGACGTACCGGAGCAACGAGAAGCAGGCCGCGGAGGTGGTGGACGTGCTGACCACGATGGGGCGCCGGGCCGCCGCGCTGCGGCTGGACACCACCGCGTTCGAGGAGTTCCCCGGATTCGCGCGGACGCTGGGCGACACCCTGCGTGCCACGTGGGGGCGCGACTCGTTCGACTTCCTGGTCAACAACGCGGGCACGGGGGCGCTGACCCCGCTCGGCGCCACCGGCGCCGAGGTCTTCGACCGTCTGGTCGACGTGCACTTCAAGGGGGTGTTCTTCCTGACCCAGGAGCTGCTGCCGCTGCTCGCGGACGGTGGCCGGATCGTGAACACCTCGACCGGGCTGACCCGCTTCGTGGGCGAGGGCTGGTCGGTCTACGCGGCGGCCAAGTCGGCGGTCGAGACCTACAGCCGGTACCTGGCGCAGGAGCTCGGCCCGCGGGGCATCAGTGTGAACACGATCGCGCCGGGGCCGATCGCCACCGACTTCGCGGGCGGGGTGGTCCGTGACAACGAGGAGCTGCGCACGGTGATGGCCTCCCACGCGGCGCTGGGCCGCATCGGGGAGCCGCAGGACGTCGGGGCGGCGGTCGCCGCGCTGCTGGCACCCGGGACCGGCTGGATCACCGGCCAGCGCGTCGAGGCCTCCGGCGGCACGCGCCTGTAGACCGGGACGCGGGGGCGGGGGACGGGGACCGGCCCCTGTCCCCGTCACCCGTGCCCGGCCCGGGCGTACCCTTCGGACGGAGCGGCCCCGGCCACCCCGGCCGCCACCGCAGCGAACTGGAAGCATCCCGACATGGACCGACCACAACTGGCGGACTTCCTGCACACCCGCAGGGAAGCCCTCCAACCCGAGGACGTGGGCCTGCCGCGCGGCCCCAGGCGGCGCACCCGGGGCCTGCGCCGCGAGGAGGCGGCCGCGGTGTGCGGCATGTCCACGGACTACTTCGCCCGGCTGGAGCAGGGGCGCGGCCCGCAGCCGTCCGAGCCGATGCTCGCGGCCATCGCCCGGGGCCTGCGGCTGTCCACGGACGAGCGGGACCACCTCTTCCGGCTGGCCGGGCACAACACCCCCAGCCGTGCCCTGCGCGGCGACCAGGTCAGCCCGGGGATGATGCGTATCCTGGACCGGCTCGCCGACACCCCGGCCCAGGTGGTCACCGCCCTGGGGGAGACGCTGCTGCAGACCCCGCTGTCGGTGGCGCTGCTCGGGGACGAGACACGCTTCACCGGACCGGCCCGCAGCCTGGTCTACCGCTGGTTCACCGACCCCGCCGGCAGGCTGGCCCACCACGAGGACGACCGCCCCGGGCTGAGCCGCCGCTTCGTCGCGGACCTGCGCGCGGTCTACTCCCGGCTCGGCACGGAATCCCGGGCCGGCGCCCTCGTCGAGGCACTGATCGCGAACAGCCCGGAATTCCGCGACCTGTGGCAGGCGCACGAGATCGGCGTGCGCTGCGGCGAGGTCAAACGCATCGTCCACCCGGAACTGGGGCTGCTGGAACTGGAGTGCCAGGTGCTGTACGACGCCGACCAGGCCCAGTCGCTGCTGTTCTACACCGCGGCGCCCGGGTCGGAGAGCCACGAGAAGCTGCAACTGCTCGCCGCCCTCGGCGAACGCGTGCCCGGCACCTGACGCGCGGCCGGTCGCGACCCCGGAACGCCGGAGGTGCCGGCCCCCGTCGCGGGGACCGGCACCTCCGTGCCGTACGGCAGCCGCTCAGCCGAGCCCGGTGGCCCGGACGACCGTCTGCGTCACGGTGTTGCCGCGCGAGTCCGAGGCCCGGACCCGCAGGGACAGGAACGCGGCGCCGCGCGGGGCGTCGAGCCGGACGCGGGCGGCACCGGAGCCGGCGTCCCGCGGTGCGGTCCGGCGCCAGGTGCGTCCGTCGTCGTAGGACACCTCGACGGAGTCCGTGCGCAGCGACGCCCGGGACACGCCCGGCAACTGCGCCGGTGTGACAAGGAGTTCGGCGTCACGGCGCGCCGTGCCGTCCGCCCGGGTCGCGATCCCGTAGTCGAGTTGCAGCAGCGGGAGCGTCTGCGCGGCGTCCCCGTGCGGCGTGGCCGAGGTGAAGCCCCACTCGGTGCGGGTGGCCGTCGAGTACGGGTAGCCCTCCGTCCGTTCGGTGGTGGTCACCAGGCGGTAGCGCGCGGAGCCGGCCGGCAGGTCGGCGCCCAGCCAGGTGCCGTCGGTCCGGGTGACCGAACTGCCGTTCCGGAACAACTCGTTGACCTCGGACGTCGTGCCGGGGCCCACCACACCCGTGTGGTCGCGGCCGCCGTCGCCCCAGCCCGGTACGGTCACGTCCAGCCGGTCGCCGGTGCGCTGCGGCAGCTGCTGGCTCTCGTTGATCCGCGGGTGCTCGACGGGACCGAACCACTGGACGTCCGTGGTGCGGCCCGCCGGGTAACCGACCTGCCCGGAGAGCTGGATGGACCGGATGCCGTTGGAGGCCTCCTCCATCCAGGTGGCCTCGCCGGCCGGCGTGACCCAGTCCGTGCGCTCCGCTCCGGCGGTCGACAGCCGCTGGCCGCCCACCTTGACCCCCAGGTACGGCTGGATGTCGTAGCGGAACTCGTCGACCTCGGTGCCGGGTTCGTTCCGGAAGCCGACGTCGACCCGGGCGAGGGCGCGTTCGGCGGGCGCGTAGCGCTGGGTCGCCGGGATGCCGCCGTGCCAGGTGTGCACCAGGTCGTAGAGGTAGCTGGTTTCGGCGTGCCCGGTGACCCGCATCGGCACGGAGCCCGAGCGGCTGTCCTGGATGCGGCCGATCAGGGTCTCGCCCTCGGTGTGCGAGATGCCGGCGATGACGAGGTCGGTCCGGCGCACCGGTTCGCGCAGCCGGCCGCCGAGGTCGTTGACCACCACCAGCAGGGCGACGCCGGCCTTCTGCGCGGCGGTGTACTGGTCGTCGGTCGCGGCGGACCGGTCCTCTTCCTCGTCGTCGTCCTCGTCGTCGGCGGGCGGCACGTACCGCACCACCGCGACCTTGCCCTTGGCGCCCGCGGCCGCGTACTCCGCCGGGGTGCCGTTGCCCGCGAACACGGCGGGCAGGGTGCGGGTGGCCTCCGCGGGCCGGCCGGAGCCGGGCTGCAGCCACAGGTCGTCGAACTCCTGCGAACCGGAGGAGAGGGCCAGCAGCGGCTGCTGCATCCGCCAGCGGACGGTGTACGCCAGGTCGCCGGAGGACGGCTTGGCGGTCGGCAGCGCCCACACGCTGTCGAAGCCGTCGCCGACGGTCACCGTGTCGGTGATGGCGGGGGTGCCGTCCTTGAAGGACTGGGTGAGGTCCATGCGGATGTCGCTGTCCGTGGACGTCCGCGGGGTGACGACCTCGGTCCGGCGCACCTTCGTGCCGTCGAGTACGGCGTCGGTGTCGGCGCCGCGCATCTCGACGCCGGTCCTGGCCATCAGGGCACGGCCGAACGACGACTCGCCGTGCGTTCCGCGGACGGCGATCCAGGTCCAGACCGTGTACGTGCCGGACGGCACGACCGCGTCGAGGGTGCCGTCGAGGTCGCTGTAGGCGGCCTGGGCGTACTCGTCGCCCTTGCGCTGGTACATCACGAGGTCCGAGACGGGGGCGCCGCCGCGGTCGGTGACGTGGACCCGCAGGTGGTGCATCTCCTCGCGGGTGCTGACGGCGAGCAGCGTGC
Organism: Streptomyces sp. NPDC088732; assembly: GCF_044751205.1. Taxonomy (NCBI): domain Bacteria; kingdom Bacillati; phylum Actinomycetota; class Actinomycetes; order Kitasatosporales; family Streptomycetaceae; genus Streptomyces; species Streptomyces sp. NPDC088732. Next base: position 114,588 of record NZ_JBIVLI010000026.1, on the reverse strand, counting down.
GGGTGGCGACCCTGCCGTCCACGGTCGCCTCGACGTGGCCGGTGTACCGGCCCCCGGCCGGGGCGCGGTCCAGCACGGTGGTCACGGTGGTGGAGGCCGAGCCGTGCGCGGGCACCGTCAGTTGACGATCCGTCAGGACGAAGAGCCCCTCCGGGGCGTCCGGCGCGTCGACGCGTGCGGTGAGGGTGAGCGGGGTGTCGCCCGCGTTCGTCCACTCGACGGTACGGGTCACGGTCTCGCCGGGCGCGCCGCCGAGGGAGTGGATGCCGGCGTCGGCGACTCCGGTGGCCACCAGGGCGCTCCCGGTGGCGGCGACCGCGTCGACCCGGCCGTTGCCGCCCGCGTCCGCCGGGTTGGCGGGCGTCGGCTCGGCCGTGCTGACCAGAGCGTTCTTGATCATGGCGCCGGACCAGTCGGGATGCTGGGCGGCGACGAGGGCCGCGACGCCCGCCACGTGCGGGGTGGCCATGGAGGTGCCGCTCAGCGTGGCGTACGGGCCGGAACCGAAGGGCGCGTACTGCGAGCGGGCGGCCAGGATGTCCACCCCGGGGGCGGTGACCTCCGGCTTGAGCGCGTCGTCCCGGAAGCGGGGACCGCGGCTGGAGAAGTCGGCGACGGTGTCGGAGGCGTCCACGGCGCCGACCGTGAGCGCCGCGTCCGCCGCGCCGGGGGCGGCGACGGTGGCCTCGCCCGGCCCGGAGTTGCCCGCCGCGATGGTGAACAACGCGCCCGTTTCGGCGCTGAGTTCGTTCACCGCCTGGCTCATCGGGTCGGTGCCGTCGGACGGGCGGTCGCTGCCGAGGCTCAGGCTGACCACGCGGGCCTTGGCGTCGCGGGCGGCCCACTCCATGCCGCTGATGATCCACGAGTCGGAGCCGCTGCCGGCGTTGTTGAGGACCTTGCCCACGTGCAGCCGCACGCCGGGGGCGACGCCCTTCTCCTTGCCGCCGGAGGCCGCGCCGTTGCCGGCGATGGTCGAGGCCACATGGGTGCCGTGGCCGTGGTGGTCGGTGATGTCCTCGCCGGGGACGAAGCTCTGGGAGGAGGCGACCACGCCGTCGAGGTCGGGGTGGCCGGTGTCGTAACCGGTGTCGAGGACGGCCACGTCCACGCCCTGCCCGGTGTTGCCGCCGGCCCACACCTGCGGGGCGCCGATCTGCGCGACGCTGTCCGCGAGGTCGGCGTCGACCTTGCCGTCCAGCCACACCTTGCGGACGTCACCGGTCAGCGTCGGGCGGGCCGTTGCGGCGCCGGCGGCCTTCGCGGCCTTTGCCGTTAGTGCGGGCGCCTGGTGCGTGAGGTCCGCCCAGAAGTCCGCGGCGCGGTCGTGCTCCGCGGTGAGGGCCGTGCCGCCGATGCTGGTCAGCGCCCGTGCTCCGGTGGCGCCCTCGGGGAGTGCCGGGGCCGCGAGCCTGCGGCGGGCGTTCGAGGCGTAGGTGAGGATGACGGGCAGGCCCTGCGCGTGGGCGTCGTCGTAGCCGTCGGCTATCAGTCGCGTGACGTTGAACAGATCGGTGTCGAGGAGCCCCGCGGCCACGTAGCGCTCGGCCGCGGCCGGGTAGACGTAGGTGTCGCCGTCCCGGGTGGTGATGCGGGCGTCGGCGCGTCCGCCGTCCGGGCCCTGCACGGTGAGGGAGTCCGGACCGGAGCCGCCGGCGGTGAGCGTCACCCGGTCGCCGGTCAGCAGGGTGACGGTCCGTGAGGGCGAGCCGCCCTGGGCTTCGCCGTTGGTCGTGGTGCGGTGCGCGGAGAGGGAAGCGGCAGCGGTGGCGTGGTCACTGGCCGATGCCGGCGGGATCGCCGTCAGCACGGCCGCGACACCCGCGACACCCGCGATGATCTGGAGGCCTGAGCGGCCGCGGAAGAGCGGTCTCACATGGGTCCTTCACGCTAGATCCGTCCAATGTCCGCCGCATGCTAGTGACTTGAACGATTCAATCGTAGGGAAACCCCAGGTTGACCAGCGGCGACTTTATGACGGCTGTCCGGATCCCGTCACGCGTGCAGGGCGAGCAGAAGTGCCAGGAACGGCACGGGGACCAGCAGCCCGGCGACGGCCCACGGGCGGACGGGGCGCCCCTTGGAGCGGGGGAGCGCCACGTCGACCAGGAGGACCAGGGCCGCCGCGAGGAGCCCGGAGAGCACGAGCAGGAACATCACGGGACCGGCGTGGTCGAGCACGTGGTAGTCGCAGGTGCCGGAGAAGCCGGGCGCGGTGGCGTCGGCGATGCTGCGGCAGTCCATCGGCAGGTACGCGGTCAGCAGCCACCAGGCGCACGAGAGCGGCACGGCGGCCGGCACCCCGAGGGCGAGGTTGGCCAGGATCCGTGCCATGGCCCGCGCGGCGGCCCGCATCCGTCCCGCCTGCCGGGCCACCGGGCTACTCCCCGTCGGCCAGGCGCGTGACGAGGTCGTGCCAGCCCGCGGTCAGGCGCTCCACCGACATCCCCCGGCTGCTGATCAGGTAGTCGTCGAGCGTGGTGTTGAGGTAGCCCAGCAGCGTGTGCGCGACGAGTTCGATGTCGCCCGCCGCCCCCGACTCCCGCAGCAGCAGGGTGATGTGGGTGTGTTTGACGTGGTACGACGGGTTGAAACGGCGGCGCGGGTGCGCCGCCACCGCCACGTAGAGGTCGCGGAACGCGTGCTCGTGGCGGATCACCGCCGGCCCGAAGGCGCGGAGGCGGTCCAGCGCCGGGGCACCCGGGCCCAGCGGCGGGGGGCCCATGAGGAAGGCCCCTTGGATCTGCTGCTCGTGGTGGTCCAGGAGCGCCACCATCAGCCCGGCGCGGTCGCCGAACCTCCGGAAGACCGTCCCTTTGCCGACCCCCGCGGCGGTGGCCACCGCCTCCATGGTCACGTTGGCGGCCCCGTGCTCGGTCGAGAGCTCGGCGGCCACCTCGAGCAGGCGCTGCCGGTTGCGCGCGGCGTCGGCCCGCAGGGGCGGCTGGTCGCCCGCCGGGGTCAGCGTGATCTCCGAGGCGGCGTCGAAGGCGGAACGGATGGCCGGGGGTGGGTCGGTCATGGCCATAGCGTAGCGGCGGGAATGAAAGTGGACCGCGGTCCGGTTAAGGTGCTACAAAGGAGAAACGGACCACGGTCCGCTTACCCCACCGCTCACCGGGAGTTCCTCACATGTCCGTCCGCATCCTCGCGCTCGTCGGCAGCCTCCGCGCCGGCTCCCACAACCGCCAGCTCGCCGAGGTCGCCCTCAAGCACGCCCCCGCGGGCGTCGAGATCGAGCTCTACGAGGGCCTTGCCGAGATCCCCTTCTACAACGAGGACCTCGACGTCGAGGGCACGCTGCCGGAGTCCGCGGCCCGCCTGCGCGCCGCCGTCCGCGAGGTCGACGCCCTCCTTCTCTTCTCGCCGGAGTACAACGGCACCATCCCGGCAGTGCTGAAGAACGCGATCGACTGGCTGTCCCGTCCGCACGGCCAGGGTGCGGTGACCGGCAAGACGCTCGCCGTCGTCGGCACCTCCTACGGCCAGTACGGCGGCCTGTGGGCGCAGGACGAGGCCCGCAAGGCGGCGCGCATCGCCGGTGCCGCGGTGCTGGAGGACGTCAAGCTCTCCATCCCCGGCTCGGTCGTCCGCTTCGCCGACACGCACCCCATCGAGGACGCCGAGGTGGTCGCGGGCCTGACCGAGGTGCTGGAGCGCCTCGGCTCCACGGCCGCCACCGCGGCCTGACACCCCCGTCCCCCGGGCGTCCACGGCGGCGCGACGCACTCCGTCGCGCCGCCGTCGCGCTTCCCCCGCACGTCGCGTCGGGACGCGGAAGCCGCCGCACGTGCTGCTACAAAGGGACAAAACGTCCACGCCGTGCGCATGGGAGCGAGGTCCCGCGTGGAGTACGCCCTCTCTGTCGGCGCGGGCCTGGCCGTGGGTGTCATGTACGGACTCCTGCGGGTCCGGACGCCCGCACCGCCGTTCGTCTGCCTCGTGGGCCTGGCCGGCATGCTCATCGGCTACGGAGTGCTGGAATCGTTCGCATGAGGGCCCTGCTCAAGCGCTGCGCCGTGTCCTTCTCCGCCGGATTCCTCGCGGGCGCGCTCTACTGGCTGATGGGCGTGCGGTCGCCCGCCCCGCCGTGGATCTCCCTCGCCGGCCTGCTGGGCATCCTGGTCGGCGAGTACGCCGTGCGGACGCTGCTGGACCGGCGGCGGGGCGGCCCGCCCCCTACCAGTACGGCGACCACGACGACTACGACGACTCCGCCGACGAACTGAACGACGACTCGGGACCGGGCCCCAGCCAGGTCGACAGCGCCCACCACCAGTGCAGCGCGGCCATCGGGCCGGCGGCGCCCTCCGGGGCGGGATCCGCGGGGGAGCCGCCCGTGATCTGCCGCAGCCGCGCGAGCCGGTAGCGGACGGTGTTGGGGTGCGTGAACAGGGCCGCCGCGGTCTGGTCCAGCCGCCGGCCGTGGTCGAGGAACGCCCGTGCGGTCAGGACGAGTTGCCGGTGGAAGTCGTCCGCCGGGTCGAGGCCGCCGAGCAGCCGCCCGCTCAGGTAGGCGCCCAGCAGCGGCTGCTCCGCCAGAGCCGTCTCCCCCGCGAGGTCGGTCAGGTCGAGCAGGCCGCGTCGTCCGCCGCGTACGGCGACGCGCAGTGCCCGCAGGCAGAGCCGGTACGCCGCGGCCGCCCCGGCCGGCGGGACGGCGGGGGAGACCACGGCCGCCGGTCCCGCGCCCCCGGCCGCATCCGCCGGACGGCACGGCAGCAGACCGACGAGCCGCCCCTCCACCACGGCGGCGATCCCGCGCGCCGGCAGTCGTACGGCACCGGGGTCACGGGTCTCCGCGACGAGGCAGTGGTATGCGCCGTCCGGCCGCAGGCCCGCCCCGGCCAGGTCCCCCGGGGCCGGCGGCACACCGTGCACGAGCAGCCGGCGCAGCAGCCGTGCCCCGGCCGCCCCCTCCGCCGTCGCCGGCATGCCGCGCTCCGCCGCGCGGTAGCCGTTGACGACATGGCGCTCGACCGCGTCGCCGTACTCCTTCAGCCGCAGGACGGCCGTCAGCAGCATCCCGTCGGGCACCCCGGCCGAGCGGCTGCGGTCGACGGTGATCTCCACCGCGCGGGTGAGGCCGGCCTGCACGCCGCGCAGTACGGAGGTCATGGGGACGCCCTGCACCGCCCGGTCCGTGCCGAGTCCCAGCGCGGCGGCGAAGTCCTGGTCGTCCACCGGGTCGAGGGTGCCGAGCCAGCCTCCGGCGGCGCGGACCATGGCGGTGACGTGCCGGCGGGTGTCGTCCTCGCCGAGTCGCGCCACGTCGGGGGAGTGCGTCCGTGCGGCGTGCACGAGTTCGCCCCGTACGTCCGCGTCGGCGGCCATGGCGCGCAGGATCCCGGCGACGGGCTCGCGCTGATCGGTGACGGTCAAGAGCCTCGCCCCTCTTCGTCCGTGCGCTGTGCGCGGGACACAACGCCGGTGCGGACGCGTTGACGCCGGGCGACTACCGCACCGGCGCGACCTCCTGGTTACCTGTGAGCTACCGAAGGTAACAGCAAGGTCACCGGGACAACAGAGCCTTCGTGCGTTCCGCCCCCCACCGCGTCCGGAAGGCACCCGTGAACAGCATGGACAGTACGGAAAGCACAGCGAGCACGGACAGATCGCCGCAGTCACCCCTGCCCAGCCGCCGCCACCTGCTGACGGTGGCCGGCGGAGTCCTCGCCGGCGCGGCCGCCTTCTCGCAGGCCGCACCCGCCTTCGGCGCGACGGCGGCGCAGGACGCCGACGCGATCGTCATCGGCCACGGCCTGGCCGGTCTGGTCGCGACGGCCGAACTCGCGGAAGCCGGGCGCAAGGTGCTGCTGCTCGACCAGGAGCCGGAGACCAACCTCGGCGGGCAGGCCTTCTGGTCGTTCGGCGGCCTCTTCCTGGTCGACTCCGCCGAGCAGCGCCTCATGGGGGTCAGGGACTCCCACGATCTGGCCTGGCAGGACTGGCAGGGCGCGGCCGGCTTCGACCGGGGCGTCGACGACCCCGCGGGGCACGACCACTGGGCCTACAAGTGGGCCCAGGCGTACGTGGACTTCGCCGCGGGGGAGAAGCGGTCCTGGCTCTACGGGCTGGGCGTGCGGTGGTTCCCGATCGTCGGCTGGGCCGAGCGCGGCGGCGGCCTCGCGGACGGCCACGGCAATTCGGTGCCGCGCTTCCATGTCACGTGGGGGACCGGGCCGGCCGTCGTCGAGCCCTTCGAGAAGAAGGTCCGCGCCGCCGTGGCGCGCGGCAAGGCGGCGTTCAGGTTCCGGCACCGCGTCGACGAGGTCGTACGGACCGGCGGGGTGGTCACGGGTGTGCGCGGGGCGGTGCTGGAGCCGAGCAACGCATCCCGGGGCACGCGCAGTTCGCGCACGGTCGTCGGCGAGTTCGAGTTCCGCGCCCCGGTGGTCGTCGTCACCTCCGGCGGTATCGGCGCCAACCACGACCTCGTCCGGCAGAACTGGCCGGCCCGCCTCGGCGCCCCGCCGAGGAACATGATCTCCGGGGTCCCGGAGCACGTCGACGGCCGCATGCTCGCCATCACGGAGGCGGCGGGCGGACGCATCGTCAACCCCGACCGCATGTGGCACTACACCGAGGGGCTCCAGAACTACGCCCCGATCTGGGCCAAGCACGGCATCCGCATCCTGCCCGGCCCCTCGTCGATGTGGTTCGACGCCACCGGCAGGCGCTTCTCCGCGCCGAATCTGCCGGGTTACGACACACTGAGCACCCTCCAGGCGATCACCGGCAGCGGCCACGACTACTCGTGGTTCGTCACGACGCAGAAGATCCTCGCCAAGGAGTTCGCGCTCTCCGGCTCCGAGCAGAACCCCGACCTCACCAACAAGGACATCCCGCTCACCCTCTCCCGGCTGTGGCAGACCCCGGAGCCCATCGAGCGGTTCAAGAAGAACGGCGCCGACTTCGTCGTGGCGACCAACCTGCCCGACCTCGTCGCGGGCATGAACCGGCTGACCGGGGAAGGGCTGATCGACCTCGCCGACCTGGAACGGCAGATCCGGGCCCGGGACCGGGAGACCGACCACCCTTACAGCAAGGACGCGCAGGTCATGGGGATCCGCAACGCCCTGGCCTACACGGGGGACTTCCTCAGCCGCACCGCCCAGGTGCACCGCATCCTCGACCCGGGCGCGGGCCCGCTGATCGCCGTGCGCCTCAACATCCTGACCCGCAAGACCCTCGGCGGCCTCCAGACCGATCTTTCCGGCCGGGTGCTGGACGCCGGAGGCACCCCCGTCCCCGGTCTCTACGCCGCCGGTGAGGTCTCCGGCTTCGGCGGCGGAGGGGTCCACGGCTACCGCTCCCTGGAGGGCACGTTCCTCGGCGGCTGCCTCTTCTCCGGCCGCCAGGCGGGCCGAGCGGCGGCGGCCGCCACGGCGACCTGACCGGCTCGGCGTCCGGCCGGCCCGGCGGCACCGGGCCGGTCCCCGTACGACCGCCGGCGGGCCGGGCCTCCCTGGCCCGGTCCGCCGGCCGGTCCGCATCTCCTCCCTCGCGGTCGTTCGCCGAAATCCCGTTGCGGCCGGGCCGCATGGGGGGCCACCATCCCCGGGTGCCGACCACCTCTCCGCCCGACGGCCGCGCCGGGATCGACGCCGACCTCGTACGGCGGCTCGTGAGCGCGCAGTTCCCCCAGTGGCGCGACCTGCCCGTGACGCCCGTCGAGAAGGACGGCTGGGACAACCGCACCTACCGCCTCGGCGACGCCATGACGGTGCGGCTGCCGACCGCCCCCGGATACGTTCCCGCCGTGGCCAAGGAAGACCAGTGGCTGCACCGGCTCGCACCCGGCCTGCCGGTCCCCGTTCCGCGGGTCCTGGCGACGGGCGTTCCCGGCGAGGGCTATCCCTTCCCGTGGTCCGTACGCCGCTGGCTGCCGGGGGAGACCGCCGAGCGCGGACGCGTCGACGACCCGGCGCGGTTCGCCGCCTCCCTGGCCGTGTTCCTGCGGGCCCTCCAGCGCTGCGACGCGTCCGGCGGGCCCGTCGCCGGCGAGCACAGCTGGTACCGGGGCGCGTCACCCGCCCACTACGACGACCAGACCCGCCGCTGCCTCGCCCTCCTCGACGGCCGCGTGGACACCGCCCGTGCCACCGCCGTCTGGGACGCCGCCCTCGCCGCGCGATGGCGGGGCGAACCCGTCTGGTTCCACGGCGACATCGCCGCCGGAAACCTTTTGGTGGACGAGGGCGACCTCGCGGCCGTCATCGACTTCGGCACCTCGGGCGTCGGGGACCCGGCCTGCGACCTCGTCATCACCTGGACGTACTTCTCCGGCGCCGGCCGCGAGGCGTTCCGCCGTGACGTCGCCATGGACGACGCGACCTGGGCCCGGGCGCGAGGGTGGGCACTGTGGAAGGCGCTGCTGGTGCTCACCGGTGTCATCGACGGTGATCCGGTGCGCGCCGCCGCGGAACAGCGGGTGATCCGGGAGGTGCTGGACGACCACGACCGGCACGCCTGAGGCGGGCGGCGACCCTGTCGGCGCGGCCGTTCCGGAGCAGCGCCAGGCATGACGTCGACGGCCACCGCGATCCGCGTCAGATCACCTCTGCCAGCTCGCCCCGCAGCCACGCCGCCTCGACGTCGCGCGCGACGGCCTGACCGAGCAGCATCCGCAGGACGAGCACGACGAGCGCGACACCCATGACGGCCACGGCACATCCGCCCATCAGGAGGACCAGGCCCGGGGGGACGGCCTCGCCCGGCGCCAGGAGCGCCCCGAGCGCGACGACCAGGAGGCCGGCGGCCACCATCGCCCCGATGACGACGTGCACGTACCGGAAGGCGGCGGGGGAGAACACCGTCCCGTGGCCCACCATCGTCACCAGTCGCCACACGCAGACCAGGACGACCTGGGCCGTCACGGCGCCCAGCACCGTGATCACGAGGAACGGGACGCGCAGGTACGCGAGGTCCGCGTCGAGCTGCCTCATGTCGATCGCCACCAGCGGCACCATCACGGTCTGCACGAACACCGAACCCGCGAGCAGCACCAGGAGCACCGCGCGCAGCGCGACCACCGTCAGCTTTCCCATCACCCCTCCATCCATCGAACAACGATGGAAAGCTATCGAGATTCGATAGCTCTGGCAAGGTGGACGTGCACGGCGGGTCGCGGATGCCGCTCTACGGCCCGATCCGCGCGAACTCGGCAGGATCGGGCAAGAGTCCGCGTCGATCGGCCTACCGGCCGGGACGCGCCGCGCGCTTCGATGGTCGGGACCGCTACGCAGACCGTTCCGACCTTCACGGGAGCATGTCCATGCCGCTCGACCAGTACGTCACCCTCGGCCGCTCCGGGCTGCGGGTCAGCCCGTTCGCCCTCGGCGCGATGACCTTCGGGGAGGATCCCGGCGGCGCCGGGTGCAGCGTCGAGGAGTCCGAGAAGATCCTCGCGACCTATCTCGACCTGGGCGGGAACTTCATCGACACCGCGAACTTCTACACCAACGGCCACGCGGAGAGCATTCTCGGCGACTTCTTCGCCGCGCGGCCCGGACGGCGCGAACGCACCGTGCTGGCCTCGAAGTTCTTCACCAACCTCCACCCCGGCGACCCCAACGGCGGCGGTGCGGGCCGCCGATCGGTCATCGCCCAGCTCGACGAGACCCTGCGCCGGCTGCGGACCGACTGGATCGACCTGTACTGGTTGCACAATTGGGACCGGAACACGCCGATCGAGGAGACGATGCGCACCCTCGACGACCTCGTCCGGGCCGGCAAGATCCGCTACATCGGCTTCTCCAACACCCCCGCCTGGGTGACCGCCCAGGCCCAGACGACCGCCCTGCTCAAGGGCTGGACCCCGCTGATCGCGCTCCAGGTCGAGTACTCGCTGCTGGCCCGCACCGTCGAGGGCGAACTCGCGCCGCTCGCACGCGACCAGGGCATGGCGCTGGTGCCCTGGAGCCCGCTGAAGAACGGCTTCCTGTCGGGCAAGTACCGGCGCGGCACGCGCACCGCCGACTCGGCCCGTACCTCCTTCGTCGGCGAGCCCACCGAGGAGGACTTCACGGTCATCGACGCGGTCACCGGGATCGCCGACGAGCTCGGGACCACCGCCGCGGCCGTCTCGCTCGCCTGGCTGCGCGCCCGCGAGGGCACGGTCGTGCCCATCGTCGGCGCCCGCCGCCTGGAGCACCTGGAGAGCAACCTCGCCGGTCTGGAGGTCGCCCTCACCCCCGGCCACCTGCGGCGGCTGGACGAGGTGTCGGCCCCCGTCCTCGGCTACCCGGCACCGCTGAACGGCGCGCTGCGGGCGATGCTGCAGTTCGGCGGCACCACCGTGGACGGCGAGTCCTCCACGGTGTATCCGCCCCTGCTCCAGAGCGACGTCCGCTACTGACGCAAGAGCTGACGCCCCGTCAGTCCTCGCGCTCCGCCGCGCTGCGCTCGACGCAGAACTCGTTGCCCTCGGGGTCGGCGAGGACCACCCAGCCCGTGCCGTCCGGGTTCCTGCGGTCGTCGACCAGCGCGGCGCCGAGGGCGAGCAGCCGCTCGACCTCCTCGTCCCGGGTGCGGTCCTGCGGCTGCACGTCCAGGTGCACCCGGTTCTTGACGGTCTTCGGCTCCGGCACCGTGATGAAGAGCAGCCCGGCCCCGTCGGTCCGCACCAGCGCCATCGGGTCCCCCGGTTCGTCCTCCTCGTGCAGCGGACGGTTCAGGACCAGGGACCAGAAGCTCGCCAGCCGGTGGGCATCGGCGCAGTCGATCGTCACATGGCGGATCGCGGAGGTCATGCGCCGAGTCTCGCCGCCCGTGCCGGGCTTCCGCAACGGGGGACCGCCGGCCCGGGCCCGGCCGGCCGCGTCAGTCCGACCGGCCGGTGGCCGCGACCGTGACCCCGAGGCCGATCATGGCGATGCCGCCCGCGCCGCCCAGCAGCGACAGGCGGCGCTCGGAGCGGCCGAGCCAGGCGCGGGCGGCGGAGGCGGTGAGGCCCCAGCAGGTGTCGGTGACCAGGCCGATCCCGATGGGGATGACGCCGAGGAGCAGCATCTGGGCAGGGAGATGGCCGGCCGCGGGATCGACGAACTGCGGGAGCACGGCCGCGAAGAAGACGATGCCCTTGGGGTTGGTGGCGCCGACGGTGAAGCCGTCGGCCACCGTCCGCAGGTCCCCGCGCGCCGCCGGGGCCCCGGCCGCGGGCTCCGCCGCGCCGACCGTCATCTCCCCGCGGTGCCGGAAGGCACGCACGCCGAGATGCACCAGGTAGGCGGCGCCCGCCAGTTTGACGGCCAGGAAGAGCGGCAGGGAACGCTCGAACAGCGAGCCGAGGCCGAGCGCGACGGCCACCACGAGCAGGTACGACCCCAGGAAGTTCCCCAGGACCGAGGCCATCGCGGTGCGCCGGCCGTGCGCGAGCGCCCTGCCGATCACGAAGAGCACGCTGGGACCCGGGATCACGATGACGATCAGGGACATGGCCGCGAACGCGAGCAGCCGGTCGGTGGACACCAATGTCCTCACCTCCGCGGGCCATTGAAGCAGCATCGTGACCCCTGGGGTCAGCGGTCGTCCGTCACTTCCGTACCGCCGCCTCCCCGTACGGGATCAGCCGGACCGGGCCCACGAGGCCGGTGCGCTGCGAGGCGGCGCCCCCGTACACCGACGGATCGCTGACGCGCAGCCGGTTGAGGAGCGTCGTGGCGACCTCGACCTCGACGGTGTTGCGGCCCCGGCGCAGCAGCGGGCCGAGGTCGACGACCGGGTCGATCAGGCTGGTGACCGGTGCGGGGCGGCCGTTGACGGTGACGCGGAAGGTGTCGGTGACCTCCCCGAGGTCGAGGAGGGCGCCGTACCCGCCGCTCCAGGGCCCGTCGAGGTCGACGGTGGCGCGGTAGCGCCCGATGCCGGAGGCGTCGGCGAGTTCGGGGATCGCGTTCCACGGGGCCAGCGCTTCCAGCTCGACCCGGTGGCGGACGACGACGGTGCGGTCCGGGTCGGCGCCCGGCCGCCAGTCCTCCGCGTCCAGTGTCCACGCGGTGAGCTCGCGTTCCGCGGGCACCTCGGCGACGACGGTCCGCACGGTGTCCCCGCCGGAGAGCGTCGTGGCGTAGGTGCCGGCCGTACGGGCGCGCAGCACCAGCCGCCCGCCGTCGAAACGTGCGTCGCCGGCGTCCGTGGCGGTCGCGTGGACGCGTCCGGGCCGGGCGCCGAGCCGCCCGGGCGGGGCGAACGCGACGACCATGGACTCGGCGGGCTGGAGTGCCACCCGGAAGGTGAACCGCTCGCCGTCGCGGCCGTACAGTGCGAGCGGCCGGGCCTCGCCTGTCCACGGATCCAGCAGGTACGGCACGGTGCCGGGGCGGGTGGCGCGCACCGTGATCTCGTGGTCGATCGCGGCGACCGGCGGCTTGACGGTCTCCGCGTGCTTGCCGTTGCACAGGTAGAACCAGTCGGTGCCGTCCTCGTACCGGTGCATCGTCAGCAGCGTCGAGGAGGCCGCGTAGCGGACGTCCGGCTCGACGCCGAGGTCCGCGAGCGCCTGGCCCACGGCCGTCTTGTCAGTGATCTGGCGGACCCGCGGCTGCGCCAGCAACTCGGCCACCACAGAGCGCAGCCCGGCCAGTTCCGCGGCGTCCGCGACACCCGGCGTGGTCACCGCGGACCAGTCCCCGAGCAGGACCACCGGCAGCCCCGCCCGGGTCAGCCGCAGCAGGTGCTCCGCGTCGCGGGGGGTGAGGGTGACGGCGGAGCCCGAGAAGAAGTCGGCCTCCACGAACAGCGCCCGGTACGCGGGCCCGTCGGGTGCCAGCCGCCCGTCCCGCACCCGGGCCGAGGGCAGGTCGAGCAGCGGCCCGCTGAGGAACTGGTGCGTCCAGCCCAGCGGAATCCCCGTCGAGGTGAACCAGGACGCCCCGATACCGGTGGCGGTGTAACCGGTCTGCCGGAACACCGCGACGTCCGCCCGTGCGGTGCCCCGCTGCGTCACGTGGTGCACGCGCGACAGATAGCCGGAGACGTCCCCGATGTGCCGCCACGTCGGATGGCGCGGCCCCCACGACTCGCCGTACCCGACCGTGCCGTTGTACGGCGTGAAGGCCGCGTAGCCCGGCCACTTCACCCCGGGGAGCGTGGCGTACGAGAAGCCGTGCACCACGGTCTGGTTGACGCCCGCGGCGTAGGCGCCGCCCATCGTGCGCAGGAACTTCTCCCAGGTCGTGCTGTAGGCGGAGCCGGTGTAGGCGCCCGCCTCGCACGACAGGACCGTGTGCCCGGCCATGTCGCGGCCGCCGGCCAGGCAGCGGAAGTCGTCCAGGTTCTTGAAGCCCAGCGACTCGCCCTCGGGGATGTCCAGCAGCGCGGCCGAGGCGATGGCGTCGGTCTGCAGTCCGTACGGCTGGGCGCGCAGCCCGAGGCCGAGCGGGTGCGCCCAGTCGCGCAGCGCGGTCAGATGGTGCGTGGTGTACAGCTCGCTGACGGTGTCCCAGAAATCGTGCCGGATCTGCCGGGTGGCGACGGTGTCGTACGCGTACACCTGGTTGCCGCCCGACATCGCGACGACGGGCAGCACGGGCAGCAGGGCGTAGCCGGTGCGCCTCTCGAACGCCGCGGGCAGTCCCGGGGTCCACGGCAGCGCCTTGGTCTCGATCTCCAGGGAGTCCTCGAACAGCATCCCGCCGGCGGCCCGCAGCAGTCCGCGGAACTCCTTTGTGAGCACGTTCCGTTCCCAGAAACCGGTGACGGCGGACGTGCCGGCCGCGCTGAAGTGGTCGACGACGTAGGCGGTCGGCGCGGTGTGCGGACCGCCCTCCGGGGTCTGGCCGGTGCCGCGCCGCCAGAAGGCCGTGAGCACCCAGTCGCCGCCTTCGGGCGCCGTCCAGCTCACGGTGCCGCCGCCGGCGGAGGCCGTCAGGTCCTGGGCGCTCGCGCGGTCCAGGCCGGTCTCCTTGCGCGTGGCGTTGGCGGGATCGACACGGGTGGCCAGCAGCGCTACGAGTTCCTGCCGCGTGACGCCGGAGGCGGGTGCCGCGGCGGGCGGCGGGACAGGGCCGTCGTACGCGGCGCCGGCCGCCACCGTGACGGCGCCGAGGGCGAGTTCCTGGACGGCGGCCTCGCTGTCCGGTGTGATGCCGGGGACGGCCGCGGGCCAACTGGGGCCGATCGTCAGGTCGATGGTGATGCCGCGGCGCCGGGCCTGGTCCAGCGCCGCGCGCACGCCCGCGGTCCACGCGGGGCTTCCCCACCCGTGGTGCTCGGTGTCGAGGACGGAGGTGTCCTTGACGCTGTGGTGGACGGCGGCGATCTCCGCCCCGCCGAAACCGGCGTCCGCGATCTGGTCGACCTCGCGTCTGATCTCGTCCGGGTCCACCAGCCCGTCCGGCCACCACCACCGGAACTTCGGCCGGACGGCCGCGCCGGGCCGCGCGAACGACCCGGCCGCGGCGGTCCCCTGGCCGCGGCCCGGGGCCTCGCCCCTGGCGGCCGGTGCGGCGTTCGCCGGGGCGGCGGGGGCGAGGGCGGCCGCCGTGCCCGCGACGGCGGTCGCTATGAGCAGGGTGCGCCGGGAGACCCCGGCGCCTTCGGGACGGTTCGTGTCGTCATGCATCGGTGCGCGGCTCCCGTGAGGGTGTTGAAACGTTTTAATCGTGAACCACGCGGAGGCTATCCCCCCGTTCCGGTGCCCGGCAAGATCCCCGCGCGCCGGCACCGCCGGGCAGCGGTGCGGGGGCGGGCAGGCGGGCGGCCGCATAGGATCCGGCCATGGCACTGCGACCCGTGCAGGTGAACATCAAGGCTCGTGATCACTTGGCGGTCGGCCGGTTCTGGGCGGAGGCGCTCGGCTGGAACGTCTTCCGGCCCGGCGCGACCACCTACGTCGGACCCGGCGAGGGCTTCGCCTGGCCGGACCCCGTCGCCGTCGGCATCGACGTCGTCCCCGTCCCCGAGCCCAAAACACCGGCGAAGAACCGGCTGCACCTGGATCTCGCCACCACGTCCGCCGCCCATCAGGAGGAGCTGGTCGCCCGCCTCCTGACGCTCGGCGCGACACGCGTCGACGTGGGCCAGGGGGACGTCCCGTGGGCGGTACTCGCCGACCCGGAGGGCAACGAGTTCTGCGTGCTGGAGCCCCGGGAGGTCTACCGGGACACCGGCCCGATCGCCGCCCTGGTCGTCGACTGCGCGGATCCCCGGGCCATGGCCCGGTTCTGGGGCGAGGCGGTGGACTGGACCCTGCGCGAGGTGAACGACGACCACGCGGTGCTGCGCTCCGCCACGGCCGGCGGTCCGTACCTCGACTTCTACCGCACGCCCGAACCGAAGACCGTGCCGGACCGCGTCCACCTCGACCTGCTGCCGTACCCCGGTGACGACAAGGCGGCGGAGGCGCAGCGGCTGCGGGCCCTCGGCGCCCGCGACCTCGACATCGGCCAGGGGGACGTCCCGTGGACCTGCCTGACCGACCCCGAGGGCCATGAGTTCTGCGTCCTCGCCCCGTCCTGATCCGGAGCCCCTGACGCGCTCGGCCGCCCTGTCCGGACGCAGCGGCGCGGCAGTACCCTGAGGTTCCGGGCCGCAGGGCTCCGGACTTCGTGATCAGGGAGGGAACGATGAGCGCACACCCCCACTCCCAGGTCCCGCGGCCCTCGCGCGACGACGACGCCGAGGCCGCTGTGGACGCCGCTCTGCGTGAGGCCCGTTTCGGCAGGCTGCCCGAGCGTGTCCCGCTGGAGAAGACCGTCGAGAGCCGGCCCGTCGCCGCCCCGAACGATCCCGGTTTCGGCCGGAACCCGGACACGGACTGGCTCATCCGCTACTGCGCGTGAGCGGCGGCTGAAGCCGGCCGCCAGGACATCAGACGACGATGAGGTCCCAGGCCGTCATCGCGTCCGCCAGCCGCAGATGGGGCCGCGCCTCCGCGCTGCGCCCCAGGCGCTCCAGCGAGCGGCCCAGCAGCAGGTGCGCGTGGGGGTCGTTCGGCTCGGTGCGCAGAATGTGCCGGAGTTCCTTCTCCGCCTTGGTGAACTGGGCGGAGTAGTAGTAGGACCGCGCCAGGAGCATGCGAACCGCCAGGTTGCGGGGCGCCGCCTCCACGATGCCGCTCAGTTCCTTCGCGGCCGCCCTGTAGTGCTGGCCGTTGAAGTAGAGCGTCGCTCGTTTGAACGTCTCCGCAGTCGAGCTGTTCATGCGGGGGCCCTTTCCGTTTCCGACGTCGCTGTCGTGACAGCGCCCCTCCGAGTGGTGGGTGGTCGCCGGTCCCACGACCGACAGGGGTGCCAACCGCCCGGAGTGTCCGTTTGTTCCGCCCTTGGGTCGGATCTGTCCTTGGCGAGGTGGCGTGTGTCACACGGGCGGCGGGGCGCGGCGCGCGCCGCGAGCCCCCCGTGGGGGGCGGCGGCCGGGAGGGCGCGGGGGGGCCCCGCCCGGTGCGGGTGCGGGGGCCCACCCGCCCGGTGTGTCGTTTGTTCCCGCCCTGGGGTCGTATCTGTCGTGGGGGTGGGGGGGTGTGACACCGGGGGGGGGGCGCGCGGCGCGCGCCGCGCGCCGCCGGTGGTCGGCGACGGCGTCGAGGGCGCGGGCGGCCACGTCCGTGAGCGTGAGCGTGCGGCCTCGGACGGCGCAGGCCCCTGCCGGGCGACGTGACCCGGACCGGACGTGGCCGGGCAATATGCCGCTTCGCTGCCCGCGTGCGCGCCGCGCGCCGGGCCCGCACGCGGAGCGCGCGATGAACCGCCCGCCGCTACCGCGTGGCGCATCGGTCCGCCCCGGAGAGCCCCGGCGAGCCGAGGTCGATCCATACGCCGTTCTCCGCGGAGCGCAGCCGCGCGGCGAGCCCCGCGTCGTCGAAGGCCCGGTCGATGTCGGCGCGGTCCTCGGTGAAGTGGGCCCAGCTGTCGCAGTGCGCGGGGACCACGAGGAGCGAGCCCAGGACGGAGGCCGCCGCGCTCGCGCGCTCCGCGGTCAGCGTCAGCGGGCGGTTGCGGCTGCGTACGGGCACCCGCGCGCCGCCCATGAAGAGCACGGCGATGTCGACGGGCGGCATGCGCCGGGCGATCTCGGCGACGACGCCGACGGAGGCGTTGTCGCCGCTGACGTACACCGTGGGCAGTCCCGTGCCGCTCACGACGAAGCCGGTGACCTCGCAGTTCACCTGGCCCTGCTCGTCCCGTTCGCCGTCGTCAGGACCGTGCTGCGCCGGCACCGCGTGAACGGTGACGGTGTCCCCGCCGGGCCGGGGCAACTCCACGCTCTCCCAGACCGCGAGACCGCGGGCGGGGTGCCCGAGCCGGCGCGCGGACGCGGGCCCGGTGAGCACCAGCGAGGACGCCAGGGCAAAGGCCCGGCCGCGCACGTCGAGGTTGTCGGGGTGGAGGTCGTGGCTGACCAGGACGGCGTCCACGGGGCCGAGTTCGTCCTCGTGGACGGCCGGCCCGGCGGTCTTGGTGAGGTATCCGTGCTCCCCGGCCTCGTCGAAGGTGGGGTCGGTCACCAGCCGCAGCCCCCCGATGTCGAGGACGACGGTGGGGCCGCCGACGACGCAGACCGCGCACGCCCGGCGCTCGGGACTGATGCGAGGGGCCACGGCGGCACCCGCCTCTCTTTCGCGGACCGGTGACCAGGCGGCCCTAGTAGGTCGAGAAGTCGGCCATCATGGCCATGTCCTCGTGCTCCAGGTTGTGGCAGTGGAGCATGAAGTGGCCGGTGTAGTCGGTGAAGCGGACGGCCACGTCGACGGTCTCCCCGGGCCCCATGGCGATCGTGTCCTTCCAGCCGTGGTCGAACGGCCCGGGTGCCTTGCCGTTGCGGGACACCACGCGGAAGGGGTCGAGGTGCACATGGATCGAGTGGAAGAAGACCGATCTGAAGCGCCAGATCTCCACGGTCCCGAGCTTCGCGCGGGTCAGTGAGCGGCCCGGCAGATAGGGCTTGCCGTTGATCGTCCAGCCCTTGCGGCCCGAGTGCCGGAACTCGAAGGTCCGGGTGGCGACTGCCTTCGCGGGGTCGAGGACGGTCTCGGCCCGCATCGCCAGCCGGTCGGGGACGCGGGCGTCGTCGTGGACGGCCCGCGTGGACGGCGAGACGTCGAAGCGCATGACGTCGGCGGTGGTCCGGCTGCCGAAGTGGTTCACCACCCGGACCTTGGTGCCGGGCCGGTAGCGGGAGAAGTCCACGACGATGTCGAAGCGCTCACCGGGTGCCAGCCGCAGGTTGTCGTGGGCGAGGGAGTGCTCCAGCAGGCCGCCGTCGCTGCCGATCTGCACCAGGCCCTTGCCGCCGGGCGGCGGCGGGTCGAGCGCGAGCTTGTAGTAGCGGACGTTGGAGGCGTTGAGCAACCGGAGCCGGTAGCGGCCGCGTTGGACCCGGTGCACGGGCCAGGGGGCCCCGTTGACCAGGATGACGTCGCCCTGGACGCCGGCGGTGTGGTTGCGCGAGACGCCGGGGGCGTGCATGCCCGGGTCGCCCGGGTACATCAGCGAACCGTCCGCCTCGAAGGCCCGGTCGGTGATCATGAGGGGGATGTCCCGCTCGCCGCGGGGGAGGGCGAGGGCGCCGTCCTCGTCGTCGCCGAGCAGGTGGAAGCCCGCCATGCCGTGCCAGACGGCCGATCCTGTGTAGCCCATGCGGTGGTCGTGATACCACATGGTGGACGCGCGCTGCTGCATGGGATACGTGTACGTGCGCTCGCCGTAGGCGATGTTGCCGTGCGTCTCGCCCATGTCGTCCATGCCCGCCATCGCGTCCTCGACGGACAGGCGGCTGTTGACGGGCATCGTCAGGTCGATCGGGTACCCGTCGCTCTCCGACGGGGTGTGGCCGCCGTGCAGATGGACGACGGTCGGCTGCGGCAGCTCGTTGCGGTGCCGCACGATGGTGCGCCGCCCGGCGCGGGACATGATCGTGGGCCCGGGGAAGGTGCCGTTGTACGTCCAGCAGCTCGTGCGCAGGCCCGGCAGGATCTCCAGCTTCGCCTCGCGTTGCACGATCTGGAACGTGTCGGTGCCGCCCGCGCTCTGCAGCGGCGGCGGCGCCGCGGGGATCGGCAGCGGCACCTGGTAGGGGCGGGGAAGCGGGGCCTTGCTCCGCAGGACGCCGCCTGGCGGCACGTCGGCGGGGGACAGGGCCGTGGCACGTGCCGCCACCCCCGCCCCGATGACCGCTGCCGCACCTGTGGCGAGAAAGCGGCGCCGGTCGATACCTCGGATCACGTTGGCTCCCATCCACGCCGATTTGATCGTTTTGCGGCTTTCGTCAGCATAGGGCTGCACCGTACACACGAAAGGGTGGGACACGCGTGCCAGGACGACACCCGTCCCGCCCGGCGAATAGACATATGAACGCACTAAAAGCCCCTGGTCCGGGCCCCGCTCGCGCGGGAACCCGGACCAGGGGCAGCGGTCGTACGGTGCCTCACGCCGACGGCGGGCGCTCCTCGGCCGCCGGGGCGAGGACCGGGCCCAGCAGGTCCGGCAGGCCGAGGCGGTGGTAGAAGCGCTCACGGATGTGGTCCGCGACGACCGACACGACCTCGGACCCGTCGTCGGCGGGGTCGATGTGGGTGCGGAAGGGGCGGCTGCCCGCGGGCAGGCCGACCACGCGGACGATCTCCCGTGCCACGTCGGCGACATCGGCGTCCTCGGGGGTCATCGCCGCGAGCGCCCGGCCGACCTGGTCCGTCATGCCCGCGTACCGCGCCTCGTACGCCTCCGCGACGGCACGGTCGGCGGCGTACCCCGCGTTGGCGAAGTGGTCGGTGCCGCTGGTGAAGGCACCCGGGACGACGATCGTCGACTCGATGCCGAAACGGGCGAGTTCGGCGGCGTAGCTCACGGCCAGCGCGTCCATGGCGGCCTTCGCCGCGAAGTACGGGGCGAGGTACGGCGGGGTGCCGCCGCGGGTGCTGGAGGAGCCGACCCACAGCAGCAGGCCGTGGCCCTGCTCGCGCAGCAGGGGCAGGGCGGCCCGGTTGACGCGCTGGGTGCCCAGCACATTGGTGTCGTAGACCTCGGCCAACTGCTGGGGGGTGAAGGCCTCCGCGGGGCCGAGCACCATGTGCCCGGCGTTGTGCACGAGCACGTCGAGCCGGCCGGTCTCCGCCACGACGCGGGCCACGGCACGGTCGGCGCTTCCCTGGTCGAGCACGTCGAGTTCGACCACGCGCAGGTCGATGCCCTCGCGGGCGGCGCGCTCGCGGACCGCCTCCGCGCGGGCGGCGTTGCGGCCCTCGATGTCGCGCATGCTCGCGTAGACGGTGTGGCCGGCGGCGGCCAGGGCGTGGGCGGTCAGTGCGCCGAATCCGGAGCCGGCGCCGGTGATGAGGATGGTGGAGGACATGTGAACGACTCCTTGGAGCGGGTGGGGCCCGGCCCCGGCGGCGGTGTGCCGGGGCCGGTGGGCGAGGGGGTGAAGGGGATGAAGGGATCGAGGGGTGCGACCGGTGGAGCGGGTCCGGCGGTGCGGGGGCCGTCAGATGGCTCCGCCGTTGGTGTAGATGACCTGGCCGTTGACCCAGCGGCCCGGTCCGGCGAGGAACGAGACGACCTCGGCGGCGTCCTGAGGGGTCCCCAGGCGCCCGAAGGCGGAGACCGAGGAGAGGCGGTCGATGGTGGCCTGGTCCTTGCCCTCCAGGAACAGCGGGCTGGCGGTCGGGCCGGGGGCGACGGCGTTGGCGGTGATGTCGCGGCCGCGCAATTCGCGGGCGAGGATCAGCGTCATGGCGTCCACCGCGCCCTTGGTGGCGGCGTAGGCGGTGTAGCCCGGCAGCGCGAGCTTGGTCACGCTGGTCGAGAAGTTGATGATGGCACCGCCGGCGCGCACGCGCCGCGCGGCCTGCTGGCTGACCACGAAGGTGCCGCGCACATTGGTGCGGTGCATCCGGTCGAAGTCGGCGAAGTCCAGTTCCGCCAGCGGGCTCAGCAGCATGACCCCGGCGGTGTTCACCACCACGTCGACGCCGCCGTAGGCCTGCTCGGCCTGGTCGAACAGGGCGGCGACCTCGTCCTCGTCCGCCACGTCGGCCCGGACGGCCATCGCGGTGCCGCCGGCGGCGACCACGGCCTCGACGGCCTCCTTGGCGCGGCCGGGGCCGCCCGCGTAGCCGATGACGACCTTCATGCCGTCGGCGGCGAGGCGCTCGGCCGCGGCCCGGCCGATACCACCGGAGCCACCGGTGACGATCGCGACCCGGTCGGTGGTGGAGGTGGCGGCGGCGGAGGTGGCGGAGGTGCTCATGGCAAGGGGTCCTTCCGGTGTGGGACTTCCGTGGCCGGGCGGCTGCGGAAGCGTTTTATGGACGCGAGGTCCATATAAGCACACATGTAGACGCTGCGTCCATATAAAATGTTCCCGAGACCCTGGACCGAGGAAGAGGACCGTCATGACATCAGCATCAGAGCCCGTCCGCCGCGGCCGCGGCCGCAGGCCGGCCGACGAAGTACGCGCCGACATCCTCGAGGCCGCGGGCAAGCTGCTGCTCGCCGACGGCATGGCCGCGTTCACCATCGAGCGGGTGGCCAACGCCGCCGGTGCCAGCAAGATGACCATCTACAAGTGGTGGCCCTCCAAGGGAGCGCTCGCGCTGGACGGCTACTTCGCCGCGGTCCGCGGCACGCTGGCCTTCCCCGACACCGGCGACATCGCCGCGGACCTCACCGCCCAGCTGCGTGCCTTCGTGCGCCTGATGACCGGCACCCGCGCCGGGCGGATCGTCGTCGAACTGGTCGGGCAGGCGCAGACCGACCCTGACCTGTCGGCGGCCTTCCGGGAGCACTACTCGGGCCCCCGGCGCGCGTTCGCCGCAGAGGCGATCGGCCGGGCGCAGCAGCGCGGCCAGATCCGCCCCGAGGTCGACCCGCAGGTCCTCGTCGACCAGCTGTGGGGAGCCTGCTACCACCGCCTGCTGATCCCCGACGAGCCCCTCACCGAGGAGTTCGCGGTCGCCCTGGTCGCCAATCTGATGGCCGGCATCGGAACCCGGGGCGGCGGTGCGTAGCGCCCCCGTCCCCGTCCTACGCTGAACCCCGCACCGCCACTGGACTGGACCGCTGCAGGCACCGGGAGCCGACATGCCGCTGTACTTCGAGGACTTCCACGCGGGCCAGGAGTTCACGACCCAGGGCCGTACGCTCACCGAGTCCGACGTGGCCTCCTTCGCCGCGTGGAGCTGGGACACCAACCCCGTCCACACCGACGCCGCCTTCGCCGCGGGCACGCGCTTCGGCGAGCGGATCGCCCACGGGCTGCTCGGCGTCTCCGTGGCGATGGGGCTCGCCTCGCGGCTGGGCGTCTTCGAGGGCAGCTCGATCGCCCTCCTCGGCATCGACGACTGGCGCTTCCGCAGGCCGCTGCTGGTCGGCGACACCGTGCGCTGCCGCGTCGCGATCCTGGCCACCCGCCTGACCGGCCGGGGCGACGCGGGCATCCTGAACCGCAGGTTCGCACTGCTCAATCAGCGCGACGAGGTGGCCCAGGAGGGGAACATCGACCTCATGGTCGCCTTGCGTCCCGCCGGGGACGGCGAGCACTGACGCCGTCCGCGGTGTTCTCGGGGTCCTCAGTGTTCTCGGCGTTCTCGGCGTTCTCGGCGTGCTTGCCTCGCGGCAGCAGCGCCGGCGCCTGCAGCAGCAGCCCGAGGGCGAGCAGCCCGGCACCGAAGCCGGTCAGCGCGTCCCAGCCGCCCAGGTGGTAGGCGACGGAGCCGAGTTGGGACCCCAGCGCGCCGCCGACGAAGAACACCGCGATGTACGCGCTGTTCAGCCGGGCACGGGCGGTGGGGGCGAGCTGGTAGACCGTGTGCTGACCGAGCACAAGGGAGGTCTGGACGGCCATGTCGATCAGTACGGCGGCTGGTGCGAGCAGCAGGATCTCGTGCCGGCCGAGACCGGCCAGGACGAACGCGAGCGCGCCGGTGGCGAAGGCGGCGGCCGTCATCGGCCGGGTCAGTCCGTGGTCTGCCCAGTGGCCGGCCAGGGGTGCCACGGCCGCGCCCCCCGCCCCGGCCAGCGCGAACAGGGCCACCCCGATCTGCGAGTAGTGGAAGGGCGGCCCGGTGAGCACGTACGAGACCGTCGTCCAGAACGCGCTGAACCCGCCGAACATCAGTGACTGGTACAGCGCCCGCCGGCGCAGGACCCCGTGCCGGCGCAGCAGCCCGGCGGTGGAGCGCAGCAGGCGCCCGTACGGCAGGGTGGCCGGCGGCGGCCGGCTGGGGAGCGCCCCGCGCAGTGTCACCGCGAGGACGGCCATCAGCCCCGCCGAGAGCAGGTAGACCGCACGCCACCCCGCGGCATCGGTGATCAGGCTGCTCAGGGTGCGGGAGAGCAGGATGCCGGTCAGCAGCCCGCTCATCACCCGGCCCACGACGCGCCCGCGCAGATGGTCCGGGGCGAGTCCGGCGGCGAAGGGCACCAGGATCTGGGCGACGACGGACACCGCGCCGGCGACCAGCAGCGCCCCGGCGAGTACCCCGAACCCGGGTGCCGTCCCCGCGGCGACGCACGCCGCCGTGGCGACGGCCAGCAGGATCGTGGTCAGCCGCCGGTTCTCGACGCGGTCGCCGAGCGGCACCAGGAGGATCATGCCGGCCGCGTAGCCCGCCTGGCCGACGGTGATCAGCGTGCCGGCCGTCAGCTCGCTGATGTGCAGCGACTGCCGCAGCACGGCCAGCAGCGGCTGGGCGTAGTAGAGATTGGCGACCGTCAGCCCGCACGCGGTCGCCAGGAGCAGGACGAGCCGTCCGGACGGGGCCTGCCCCGCCGCAGGCACGGCCCGGTCGCGCGGGCCGGCGCTGGGCCGGCCGCCGGGGCGGCCGGACGGGTCGGGCGGGTCGGGCGGGTCGGATCGGTGGGTGAGCGGCATCGGCACCTGGGAGGTGAGGGACGGGGCTATATAGGTGTAACAACCACATTCCCTCGGAACTGCCCCGTTACCCGTCCCCGGTGATGATGAGTGGGGCGGGTGCTCCGCTGGTCACCGCACCCTGTCGCCCCGCTGCCCCGCCGCCCGACCGCAAAGGTGCCCCGATGCCCGAGTTGCAGGTCATCGCCCGCTACACCGTCTCCGAGGGTCACGAGGACGAGGTGTTCGCCCTGCTCCCCGCGCTGGCCGAGGCGAGCCGCGCGGAACCGGGCAACATCTCCTTCGAGGTCTTCCACGCGCTCGGTGACGCGCGGGACGTCGTGCTCCTGGAGCGGTACGACTCCCCGCGGGCCTTCGCGGCCCACCGCGACTCCCTCCACTTCAAGGACTTGGTCCTGCGGCGGATCGCACCCCTGCTGGTCAGCCGGGTGGTCGCGACCTACGAGGCCGGCGAATAGCCCCGGGACGCCGTGTCAGGTCTGGAACTGGTTGATCCCGCCGTCCACGTAGATCTCGCCGCCGGTGGTGAAGGAACTGCGGTCGGACGCCAGGAAGAGCACCGCCTCCGCCACCTCCTCGGGCCGGCCGAGCCGGCCGAGGGGAACGCCCTGGGCCAGGGCGGACTGGAAGGCGTCCTTCTCGTTCGGGTCGGGCGCCAGGCCTCCGAGGCCCGGGGTCTCGACCGGGCCGGGGCTGACCGCGTTGACCCGGACGCCGCGGTGGCGCAGTTCGTTGGCGAGGGAGCGGGTGAGGGTGCGCAGCGCGCCCTTGGTGGCGGAGTAGACGCTCAGGCCCTCCTTGGCCGCGGTCCGCTCGGTGGAGGCGTTGATGACGATCGAGGCACCCCGGGGAAGGAGGGGCAGTGCCTTCTGGACGGTGAAGAACACGCCCTTGACGTTGGCGGCGAAGGTCGCGTCGAAGTACTCCTCGGTGACCTCCTCCAGCAGCAGCGTCCGGCCGGTGCCCGCGTTGGCGAAGATCACGTCCACCTGCCGGCCGCGCTCGGTGACGGCGGCGTACAGGCGGTCGATGTCGGCGAGATCGGACACGTCGCCGCGCACGCCCACGGTGTCGCCGCCGATCGCGGCGACGGCGGCGTCGAGGGCCTCCTGACGCCGGCCGGTGACGAAGACGAGGGCGCCCTCCTCCGCGAACCGCCGTGCCGTCGCCAGGCCGATGCCCGTCGTGCCGCCGGTGACGACCGCCGTCCTGCCGGTGAGTTCTCCCATGGTTCGCTCCCGTCCGCTCAGGGTCGGCCATCGCCTTCCCATCGTCGCAGCGGGTGCTGAGGACCGGCGACCGCGGCGGGCTCAGGAACGGGCGGCCGGGCCGGGGGCCGCCGTGCGCTGCCGGTGGCGTGCCGCCTTGGCGCTGTTGCCGCAGCGGTCCATGGAGCACCACTTGCGCGGCCTGCCCTTGCCGGCGCCGTTGTCGAGATAGATCATGCGGCAGATCTCCGCGTCGCAGGTCCGCAGCAGGGCCCGGGTGCGCGGATCGGCCATCACGGCGATCAGGTCGCGGGCCACGGCGGACAGCAGTTCCGCCGCCGTCAGCCGCGGAGCGGGCGGGTGTGCGAGCCGTCCCCGCGCGTCGGTCCGCAGCCGGGGCGCCGGCGGGGCGACCCGGGCCAGCGCGTTGACCAGGTCCACGGATTCCGGTCGCGGGGCGCGGTCGTCCAGGTGGGCCGTGACGACGTCGTGGGCGGCGCCGCGCAGTTCGCGCAGTGCGGCGAGGAGTGCGGCCGGGTCCTCCTCGTCCCTCGGGGCGAGGCCGACCCCCGCGCACCATTCGCGCAGGCGCTCGGGACCGTCGAGGCGTTCGACGGGCGTGCTGGGCCTGCGCCCGACGGTGGCGACCAGGTCGAGCGACAGCGAGCCGGAGTCGAACCGCAGGGACCTTGCCTTGGCGGTGATCCGGGTCCGCGGGGTGGCCGGGACTTCCACGCTCATGCGACAATAGTAACCGGAAAGACGGTTACCAAGGACGGACGATGCGATCCTGGATGCGCGCGGCCTCGGCGATGTTCGTCGTCGGCTGGGGCGCGAACCAGTTCTCGCCGCTGCTGCTGGTCTACCGCGCGGACAGCGGGGTGACCGCGAGCGTGGTCACCACCGCGTTCGCGGCCTACGCCGCCGGGCTGATCCCGGCGCTCCTGCTGGCGGCGCGCTTCGCGCAGCGCTTCGGACGGCGGCAGGTGGTGTGCGCCGCCCTGGTGCTGTCCGCCGTCGCCTCGGCGGTCCTGCTGGTGGGCGGAGACCATTTCTGGGCGCTGATGCTCGGGCGGCTGGTGGCCGGTGTCGCGTCCGGGGCGGCCTTCGGGCCGGGCACGGCATGGATCAAGGACCTGTCGGCGGACGCGGGCCCCGGCGCGGGCCCCGGCGCGGGCGCGCGGCGCGCCGCCGTCGCGCTGTCGGCGGGATTCGGCGGCGGCCCGCTCGTGGCGGGCATCCTCGCGCAGTGGCTGGCGGCGCCCGAGGCACTGCCCTATCTCGTGCACCTGTGCCTGACGGCGGCCGTGACACCGTTCGTGTGGAAGGCGCCCGATCCCGCCGTGCCCGATCCCGCCGTGCCCGGTCCCGCGGCGACCGTCGCCGGCGGTTCCCGGCAGTCACGCCCCCGGCTGCGGACCGCCCTGCTGCAACGGGAGTTCCGCTGGGAAGTCGCCCCCTCGGCACCGCTCGTCTTCGGCGCGCCCACCACGAGTTTCGCCGTGCTGCCCGCGCTCGTGCCGCTGCACGGCCCGGAGATCGCGGCGGGCGGCGGCATCGCCGGACTCACCCTCCTCACCGGCCTGCTCGTCCAGCCGCCGGCCCGCCGGCTGTCCCGTCGCGGGTCCCATGTGACCCGGCACTGGGGCCTCGTCGCCGCCGTCCTCGGGTTCCTCCTCGCCGCGGCGGCCGTCCGGCTGGCGGAACCCGCCCTGCTGATCCCGGCGGCGATGGCCCTCGGGGCCTGCTACGGGCTGCTCCTGGTGGCCGGGCTCAGCCAGGTGGAGGCCTGGGCCGCGCCGCGGGACCTCGCGGGCGCCGCGGCGGTGTTCTACTGCCTGGCCTACCTCGGGTTCGTCACGCCGCTCGTCGTGACCGCGCTGCGCGGCGTCCTGCCGCCCGCGCCCCTGTTCGTCTGCGCCGCCGCCACGGCGGCAATCCTCATCCCGGCGA
This sequence comes from Streptomyces sp. NPDC088732, assembly GCF_044751205.1. NCBI lineage: Bacteria > Bacillati > Actinomycetota > Actinomycetes > Kitasatosporales > Streptomycetaceae > Streptomyces > Streptomyces sp. NPDC088732. The sequence goes on along the minus strand of NZ_JBIVLI010000026.1, from coordinate 87,613 downwards.
CCGCGCTGCTGCGCAGGGCATCGCCCGGGCACCCGAGTCACACCGGCTGAACCGGAAGGAAAGCACGTCATGCGCATCGTGGTTGTGGGAGCGGGCGGAGTCGGAGGCTACTTCGGCGCCCGGTTGGCCGAGGCGGGCCACGAGGTCACCTTCGTGGCGCGCGGCCGGCACCTGGCGGCCGTACGGGAACGGGGGGCGCTGCTGGTGCGCAGCCCGCTGGGGGACGTCCGGGTCGACGCCGGGCACTTCGCCGAGTCGCCGGCCGACGTGCACGAGGCCGATGTCGTCCTGGTCGCCGTGAAGCTGTGGGACACCGAGGACGTCGCGGCCGGGCTGCGCCATCTCACCGACCGCGGGGCCCGTGTGCTCTCCCTCCAGAACGGCGTGGAGAAGGACACGGTGCTGCGCCGCCACCTGCCGGACGACGCCGTGTGGGGCGGTGTCTGCTACATCGCGGCGGTAATCGAGGAGCCCGGCGTCGTCGTGCACCGCGGGACGCTGCAGCGGATCGTCCTCGGCGCCTACGAAGGGCGGCCGGCGGACGGCGTGGCCGAGTTCCAGCAGGCGTGCGTGAAGGCCGGCATCGACGCCGAGATCGGCGCGGACATCGCGCGGACGGTCTGGGAGAAGTACGTGTTCCTCACCGGGCTGTCCGCGACGACCACCGCCGTGCGGCAGCCGATCGGCGTCATCCGCCGCAACCCCGGCTCCCGCGAGCTGCTGCGCGAGGTGATGGCCGAGGCCGTCGCCGTCGGACGTGCCGCGGGCGTGGACCTCGACGAGGGGTTCGCCGACGCGCAGATGGCCGCCGTCGACAGCCTCCCGGCCGGCATGACCTCGTCCATGGCCCACGACCTGGAGCGCGGCAACCGGCTCGAAGTGCCCTGGCTCAGCGGCGGAGTCGTCTCCCTGGGACAGCGGCTCGGCGTGCCCACGCCGCGCAACCGGACGGTTGCCGACATCCTCGCCCCGTACGAACTCGGCCGCCCGGCGGCCCCGGACGCCTGACCCCGGCCGGCGGGCGGGATGTGTGCCGAAAGCCCCCGCCCCGGCCACCGCTGGGAGGTGGCCCAGGCACGGGACTCCCGCAGCCTTCGGACGAGGGAGTCGACACATCGTGCGAGGGAGCCGGCCACGCCGGCCACGGGACGACTCTCCCCCAGGTGCGATCCACCGCACCTGGGGGAGCCGTGCCGGGCGTGTCAGCCGGCGATCCGGACGGGCAGCTCGTACAGGTCGTTCTGGGTCACGACCGGCTTGTTGCGCAGCTCCGCGGCCGGGACCGCCAGGGACAGGCCGGGGAAGCGCGCGAACAGGGCCGGGAGGGCCACGCCCGCCTCCAGGCGGGACAGAGCCGCGCCGGGGCAGACGTGCGGGCCGTGGCCGAAGGCGATGTGCCGGATCGGCTCCCGCGTGATGTCGAACTCGCCCGCGGTCGGCCCGTGCTGGGCCTCGTCGCCGCCGATGGCCGCGTACGAGACGATCAGTGCCTCGCCCTTGGCGATGACCTTGTCGCCGACCGGGACGTCCTCGGTGGCGAAGCGGATCAGCACGTGCGAGGTCGGCGTGGAGTGCCGGAGCGTTTCCTCCACCACGGCCTCCCAGGCCACCTTGCCCGCCAGGACGAGCGCGAGCTGGTCCGGGTGGGTCAGCAGGTTGACCACCGCGTTCACGATCAGCGAGATGGTCGTCTCGTGACCGGCGGCGATCATCAGCTGCAGGGTGCTCTGGATCTCCGCGTCGGTGAGGTGGTCGCCGTCCTCGGAGGCCGCGATCAGGGCGCTCGTCAGGTCGTCGCCCGGCTCGGCGCGGCGGGCCGCGACCGTGCCGCCCATCATCTCCGCGAGCTCGCCCAGGGTGGCGAGCACCTCCTCGGGCGGGGTCTGGGTCGAGAAGAACTTCTCGAACAGCACCTTCAGCCTCGGCAGGTGCGCCTCGTCGATGCCCATCAGCTCCTGCACCACGTACATCGGCAGCGGGTACGCGAACTCGGCCTTGAGGTCGATCACTTCGGCGTCCTCGGCGGCCTTCGCCACCCGGTCCAGCAGACCCGCCGTCAGCTCCTCGATGCGCTCGCGCATGAGCTCCACCCGGCGGGGGGTCAGCGCCTGGGCCACCAGCGCGCGCAGTCGGCGGTGGTCCGCGCCGTCCACCGTCAGCATGGAGCGGCCCGGGTTGGCCAGGCCGATCAGCGCCCAGTCGGCCGGTATCTCACCGCGGGTGAACGCGTCCCAGTGGGCGATGTCCTTCACCAGCCGCGGGTCGGTGAGCAGCGCCCGCGCCTCCGCGTGGTGCGTGACGGCCCACACGGGTACGCCGCCGGGCAGTTCGACCGCCGCGAGCGGGCCCGCGTCGCGCAGCAGCGCGCTCTCCGCGGCCAGATCCTGGACCAGGGGGTCGAGCACGATGCGCGCGCCGTCGAGGGCGCTCGCTCCGGTGACGGGGCATTTCATGGACGTTCTCCAAGAGCCGGAGTGGGAGTGAAGCGCACGGGGAGTTCGGTCATTCCCCGCAGCCAGGGGGACGCACGCCGCACCAGGGTCTCCGGAGCGACGGCGAGATCGATGTCGGGCAGCCGGTCGAGCAGCACCTCGATCCCGGTCCGGGCGATCACCTCGGCGATCTCCTGGGCGGGGAACGGGCAGCGGTGCTCGCCGTGCCCGAAGGAGAAGAAGGCGCTGTTCCCGTGGGTCGGGCCGCCCGCCTCCAGATGCACCTGGGGGTCCGCGTTGGCCGCCGCGAAGCCGAGGATCAGCAGGTCGCCGGAGCGGATCTGGCGCCCGCCCACCCGGGTATCGCGCGTGGCCCACCGCCCGGCGATGTTCTGCGTGGGCGTGTCCTCCCACAGCACCTCGTTCATCGCCTGGCCCACGCTGTGCCGGCCGCCGGAGAACGACGCGGCGAAGCGGTCGTCGGTCAGCATCAGCCGCAGCGAGTTGCCGATCCAGTCCGCGGTCGGCTGGTGGCCCGCGACGGTCATCACCATCATGTCCTGCACGATCTCCTCGTCCGAGAAGTCGTACCGGTCGGCGAGCATGCGGGAGACGACGTCGGGGCCGGGCCGCCCCTTCTTCAGCTCCAGCAGCCCGGTCATGGCGGTGAAGACATGGGTCTGCCCGGCGATGGCGTCCTCGGTGCTGTCGACCAGGTCGTTGATCGCCTTGACCAGCGCCGGGCCCTGCTCGTCGGTGAAGCCGTAGAGGCGGGCCAGCACACGCACCGGCAGCAGCGTGGCGAACTCGCCCAGCAGGTCCGCCCGGCCGCGGCCGCAGAAGGAGTCGATGAGCCGGTCCGCGTACCGCTCGGCGGTGCGCCGCAGTTCGAACGGGTCGACCGCCTCCATGGCGTGGCTCATCATCGCGGCGCGCTGCCGGTGCCGTTCGCCGACCGTGTAGAGGATCGACGGCTGCTTGCGGCCGATCATCGGCAGCAGCGGCCAGTCGTCCGGGATGCGGTCCCACTGGTTCCACACGTCCGAGTCGCGGCTGAACAGCACCGCGTCGTTGGTGACGTGCAGCAGCTCGCGGTAGCCCAGCACCAGCCAGGCGGGCACGTCGCCGTCGAGCAGGACGGGGGCGACCGCGCCGTGGTCGCGCCGCATCTCCCGGTACAGCTGGGCGGGTTCGACGTGGAAGCGCGGTCCGCTGAAGGGCACGGCGCCCGCGAACGCGTCCTCGGTGGTCGATGGCTCGGTGGTCACGGTGCGGTCGTCTCCCGGGCGCGCGGGCTGGCTGCGGACAGGGTGTGCAGATGCCGGACGAGCGTGATCAGCACGTCCTTGGAGGACTGGCGCGAGCGCGCGTCGCACTCGATCAGCGGGATGCCGTCCGCGAGCGACAGCGCGTCCCGTACCTGCTCCTCGGTGTGCCGCGGGCCGCCGAAGTCGTTGCGGGCCACCACGAAGGGCGTCCCGTGGTGCTCCAGGCGGTCGATCGCGTACCAGGAGTCGTCCAGCCGGCGGGTGTCGACCAGGACGACGGCCCCGAGGGTGCCGCTGAACAGCCGGTCCCACAGGAACCAGAAGCGCTGCTGGCCGGGCGCGCCGAACAGGTACAGCACATTGCGGCGGTCCAGGCTGATCCGCCCGAAGTCGAAGGCCACGGTCGTGGAGGTCTTCGCCTGGACACCGGCGAGGTCGTCCACGGCCTCGCCCGCCTGCGTCATCGTCTCCTCGGTGTTCAGCGGGCGGATCTCGCTGACCGAGCGGACCATGGTCGTCTTGCCCACGCCGAACCCGCCCGTGATCACGATCTTCAGCCCGTTGTCGGCGGTGGCGCTGAGCGGCCGCCGGAACGGCGGACTGTGGTCAGAGGTTGCGTAGTCCAACGAGCACCTGCTCCAGGATCTCGGGGTCCGGCAGTTGGGCCGCCGTACGGACGGTTCGGGGGTGGCGGGCGCTGATCCTGCCGGTCTCCAGCAGATCGCCGAGCAGGACCTTGGTGATGCCGACCGGCAGCGCGAGGTCGGCGGCGAGTTCCACCACCGCCGTCGGCTGCCGGCAGACGCGCAGGATCAGCTGGTGCTCCGACTGCATCCCGGGCGCGGGATCGCACTCGGCGACCACCAGTGTCACCAGGTCGAACACGTCCGACTCGGGACGGCTGCGTCCTCCGGTGAGGGTGTAGAGCCGGTCCGGATCGTCGTCCCGGCCCGGGCGAGGGGTCATCCGAGGTCGCCGTCCGCGCCGGCCTCACGGGGCGGTGCGCTCAGGTGCTCCCCGAGCTGCTCGACCAGTTCGCTCATGTTGTGGCCGATCACGCCGACGTCGGAGTCCTCGCGGGCGACGACGGCCAGGTGGGCGCCGTCCCCGGCCTCCACGATGAAGAGGATGCCGCCGTAGAACTCGGCCATGGCCTGCCGGACGCCGCCGCTGCCGTCGCCGAACTCGACGGACGCGCCCTGCGACAGGCTTTGGATGCCGGCGGAGATCGCCGCGAGCTGGTCCGCCTGGTCCACGGAGAGTTCGGGGGTGCGGCACAGCTTGAGTCCGTCACGGGACAGGACCAGGGCGTGGCGGGCCCCGGGTGTCCGCTCGAGCAGGTTCTCCAGCAGCCAGTTGAGTCTCTCGTCGGTGCTGGTGCTGCTGCCGTGGGTGCTGCCGGCTGCGGTTGCGGTCATCAGGAATCGCTTTCTGGGTCCGTCGCGGTCTGCTGGTGGGGGGCCGCGGAGGGGGCTGATGCGGGGGAGGGCTTGCGCTTGAGGGCTCCCCGGAAGGTGCTGAAGCGGGCGGCGCGGGCCGCCGGCGTGTCGTCGTCGCGGGGGGCGGAGCGGCGGGTGACGACGGACGGTTCGGCGTGACGGGCGGCGGCCAGGGTGCGGCCGCGGCGGCGCTTGGGCAGGCCGCTCTCCCCGAACTCGGTGGGGTCGGCAGCCGTTTCGGTATCCGTGGCGGGCTCCGGCGCTGCCTCACCGGCATTCGCGCGCGAGGGCAGGTCCTCGGGGTCCGGGCGCGGCGCGACGGGCAGCGGGTCGGGGAGCAGGATCTCGGCGGAGTCGGCGTCCGCGGTGCCGCCGGGGCGCGGACGGGTGATCAGTTCCTGGGGGATCATCACCACGACGCCGGTGCCGCCGCGCGCCGAGGGCCGGAACGACACCTTCAGTCTGTGCTTGCGGGCGAGCCGACCGACGACCACGAGCCCGAGGCGCGTGCCGGACAGGCCCGTGAGGTGGTCCCAGCCGTTCGCCGCGACCGCGCCCTCGGCGCGGCGCAGCGCGACCTCGCCCATGACCAGTCCGCTGTCCTCGATGGTGATGACCGCGCCCGCGGGCACCTCCTCGACGTACACGTGGACCTCGGCGGTCGGCGGCGAGAAGTTGGCGGCGTTGTCCATGAGTTCGGCCAGGGCGTGCATCACGCCCTCGGCCGCGTGCCCGACGATCGCCACCTCGCTGCTGGAGTGCAGCCGCACGCGCTGGTAGCCGCTGATACGGCCCATCGCGCCGCGCAGGATCGACTCCATGCGGATCGGCTTGGCCCACCGGCGTCCCGAACGCGCGCCCGCCAGCACGGCGATGCTGTCGGCGAGCCGGCCGGCCTGCGCCGTGCGGTGGTCGAGGTGGAGGAGGTCGCCGAGGACTGCCGGGTCGCTGTGCCGGTGCTCCATCTCCCGCAGGTCGGCCAGCATGCTGGTGGTCAGTGCCTGCATGCGGCCCGCGGCGTTGGATCCGGCGGACATGGCCGCGGCGCGGCGCGACTCGCTGGTGGCCAGTTCCTCGGCGACCAGGGCCAGGGTCCGGCGCCGGGCCTCGTCCAGGGGCACGTCCACCGCGGCGAGGGCGGAGGCGGCGGAGTCGCCGTGCGTCAGCCGGTCGATCAGGGCGGGCAGCACCTCGTCGGCGAACCGGGCGGTGTCCGCTTCCTCTTGGGCGAGGTGCTCGCCCAGACGTCGCGCGCGCCAGGAGGACGTCGCCGCCACGACGGCCGCCGCCGCGAGGAGGACGACTCCTGCCGTGGCGCCGACCGCGGCGGGCACGCGCGCACCGTCGGCGGCGGACACCAGCCAGACTCCCGCCGATCCGGTGACGACCACCGGGGCGGCGACGGTCCGGGCCAGGTAGGGGAGCGGCGGACGCGGCGGCTCTGGCGCTGCTGCGTCGCGCGAACGCCCGGACCACAGGCGGGTGGGCGGGGTGTGCGCTGTCATGGATCGGTGACCTCGGGGCCGTGCGGACGGACGGTGCGGATCGGACGCGAAAGGAGGTAAAGGAGGTGAAGGGGGCAAGGGGGTAAAGGAGGTGATGTCACAAAAGAACACGCGTCCCGTCCGGCGGGGCCGGGGGCGCGTGAACTCCGGGTCACTATATGCGAGTTCCTGACCGTGGTTGATCGGTCTCGCGGTTACTTCTGTTCGCCGATGAGGTTTCGTGGCGGCATCGCGGTCGTGACCTGCTACGACGTCAGCGGGAGGCGCTGTCCAGGGCCGGGTTCGGCATGCGGCGGGGCGGTGAACCGGATGTCCGCGGTGATTACTCGTGTCCGGGGTGCTCCGAGATGTCCGGCGCAAGAGCGCATGGGGTGGTTCGCGTCATCGCGCTATTGACGGGTCCTTTCTTGGAGTGCGGTCGAGGGTGCGCTTTTGTTAAAACTTCGTACATCCGGGTCGACACGCGTAGATGAATGAGGCCAAATGGTGCATACGGCTTCCCGGAAACCCCATCGGCGCTGTTGCGGTCCTCTTGTGAGCGGTCTGTGAGCGGTGGTACGTTCGCGGACGTCAGCGGGGAGTGTGGGCGGAAATGCAGAAAAGGCAATCTGTCGACCAGGTGCAGGAAACGTCCGACGGACCCGGACCGGGTGCGTCATTCGATTCCGGGGAATTCAGTCCGAGGTTTCTCATGTTGGGGCCGGTTCGGATAGCGGACGGCGGCGACGTCATCGCACTTCAGCCGTCGAAACCCGCCAACCTCCTTGCCGCCCTTCTTTTACACCCCAATTCCACGGTGTCCGCGGACTTTCTCCAGCGCGTGGTGTGGGGGGAGGAGCGATCCGGCGGCGCCAAGTCCGCGCTGCACACCTGCGTGCAGCGGCTGCGGCAGCTGTTCGCCCGCTACGGCGTCGCGAGCCGGCTCATCGAGGCCGTCCCCGGCGGCTACCGCATCACCGCGGACGCCACGACGCTCGACCTCATCGCCTTCCGTGATCTGCTGCGCAGCGCCGACGCCGCGGCCGACCCGGAACAGGAGCTGCGCACCCTGCGGGCCGCGCTCGCCCTGTGGCAGGGGCCGCTGCTGGCCAACATCCACTCCGAGATCCTGCAGCGCGAGGTCGTGCCGCGGCTCACCGAGGAGCGGCTGCGCGCGATGGAGCGGGTCTTCGACCTCGAAGTCGCCCTCGGGCGCAGCCGCCAGGTGCTCGCCGAGCTGTGGCCCGCGGCCCGCTCGCACCCCGCCCACGAGCCGTTCTGGGTGCAGCTGGTGGCGGCCCTGCACCGCACGGGCCGCCGCGCGGACGCGCTGCGCGAGTACGGGGTGGTCAAGCGCTACCTGCGCACGGAGCTCGGGGTCGACCCCGGCCCCGCGCTGCAACGGCTGGAGCTCGCGGTGCTGCGGGGCGACGACCTCACGGCCGGTGCGCCCGGCGGCCGCGCCCTCCCGGCGGCCCGCGCCAATGGTCGAGACCATTTCCCCGCTCGTCCCGAATCCGGTGCCAAGGCCGGTGGCGCGGGAAAGTCCTTTCTGGCCGGCGGTGCGGCGCAGGTCCTCGAAACACTCGTCGGCGCGGGGCTGCTCGAAGAGGGCCCCGAAGGCCAGTACCGAATGCACGACTCACTGCGCATCCTCGCCAGGGGCGCACTCGAAATGCGTTCCGAGGCCACCGGCCCCGATATGTCCCCCGGCACGACCTGACCGGATTCCGGACGGTTTCCCCGACCGGCCCGGGAATCCGTGTGTCCCCATGACCGCGCCCCTGCAAGGGAGTAATACGGCATGACCGCTGCGTACGAGGAAGTCGCGCACTCGTATCCCCGTATCCGTCGTGATGTTCTTTTCACCGAGACGCCCGCCGGGGTGGTATTCCACAATGCCCACGGAGGCTTCAATCTCCAGGGCAGATCGGCCTACCGGTTCGCGTCGCTGATCGTGCCCCACCTCGACGGCACGCACCGCGTCGAGGAGATGTGCGCCGGCCTGGGCGACCAGCAGCGCGCCATGGTCGGCGAGCTGGTGGGCGCCCTGTACGGACGGGGCTTCGCCCGTGACGTCACGCCCGGCAGCGACGGCCTGGACCAGCTGGCGCCCGAGGTCGCGCGGCGCTTCGCCCCCCAGATCGACTACATCGACCACTATGCGGGGGAGGCGGGCGGCCGGTTCCGCCGCTTCCGTGAGACCCGCGTCGCGGTGCTCGGCGACGACGACGTCGCGCAGTGGTGCGCGCTGAGCCTGGTCCGCAACGGCTGCGCAGCGATCGCCGTACCCGCGGCCACGGGTGACGACCCGTTCGCCGCCGCCGTCGACGAGGCGGGCGCCCTGGCCGCCGACGGGTGCCCCGTCGGGATCGCCCGCAAGGACCTCGGGCCCGGAGCCGGGTGGGCGGACCTCGCCGGGTACGACGTGGTCGTCACCACGGGCGGCCCGCGCACCGTGCTCGGTCTGCTGGAGGCGGGCGTCCCCGAGGGCGTACGGCTGCTGCCCGCCTGGACGTTCGGCGGCCAGGCGGTGGCCGGCCCCGTCATGACCTCGGCCACGGCGGGCTGCTGGGCGTGCGCGGCGCTGCGGCTGGGCGCCAACGGCGACGCCGGTGCCGCGGCCGACCTCTGGAGCGGCGCGAGCCTGGGCGAGAGCGGCCGGTCCGCCACCGCCGGTGTGTCCGGGCCGCCCGCGGCCATGCTCGGCAACCTCCTGGCGTACGAGGTGTTCCGGCAGGTCACCGGTGTGCTCGCGCCGGAGACCGAGGGCCGCGTCGTCCTCCAGGACCTCGACTCCCTCGACGTCGTCACCGAGCCCCTGCTGCCGCATCCGCGCTGCCCCTTCTGCCGGGACGACGAGGACGGCCGACCGGAACCCGCGCCCGTCGACATGGACGTCGATCTGACGGTACGTCAAGGTGGCGGCGAGGTCGCCCCCGACGCCGACGCCGACGCCGACGCCGACGCGGCGATGGCCGCCTTGGACGCCCGGTCGGTGCTCACCCACCCCCGCGCCGGTGTGCTCGCCGCCTTCGCCGACGACGCATGGGAGCAGACGCCCCTCAAGGTCGGCACGGTACGGCTCGGCATAGGCCACCGAGGGCCGCGCGAGATCACCGCCTTCGACGTGCACCACGTCGCCGGGGCCCGGCTGCAGGCCCTGCACCTCGCCGCCGCGACCTACGCCGAGCACGTGGTGCCGCCGGCGGGCGCCGTACGCGGCGCCGCCCTGGAGGCCGCGCGGGAGAAGTGGCCGCTGCTCGCCCCCGCCACTCTGGACGTGGCCTCGGGCACCGGCGCCGGTGCCGGGCAGGTCCGCACCTGGCTGCCCGCGACCTCGCCGGCCTCGGGGCGCACCGCCCTGGTCCCGGCCGGCGCGGTGCGCACCTTCGGCCCCGACAACCACGACCGGATGTTCCAGCCCACGTCCGCCGGTTCGGCCGCCGCCGGGTCCCCGTCCGCGGCCGCCGCGCTCGGCCTGTACTCGGCGCTGACGCTGCACACCCTGGTCCTCGCGCTGCGCGGCCGCACGGCCGTCACCCTGCTCCCGGCCGGCCGGGAGGACGAGGACCGCGAACTGGTCTTCCTGCGCCGGTCGGCCGTGAACCTGGGCCTGGCCGCCGAACTCCTGGACCTCGGCGGTGCCGACGCGCCAGCGCCGGTGCTGCTCGCCCGCGCGGAGGACCCGCACACCGGGCGGACGCTCTGGGCGACCGGCGCCGGACCCTTGCGCCGCGGGGCCGCCGTCGCCGCGCTGCGCGACCTGCTCGGACTGGTCCAGCTGGGCCGCGAGTCCGCGTCCGCCGCGCTCCCCGACACCGGCGACCCGCTGCTGGGTGACCTCGACCCGATGACCCTCGCCGTCACCGGGGAGGCCGGGCTGCCCGTACGCGAGCAGGAGCCGGGCACGGGCGTTCTCGCCCGACTGGCCGGACACGGCCTGGACGCCTTTGTCGTGGAGACCGGTTCGGCCGACCTGCGGGCCGGCGGCGTGCACGTCGCCCGGGTCCTGCTCGCGCACGGGGCCGTGGATGCGTAACGACACGGCGCCGCGGCCCGCCGCCCCGCGGGGAGCGTCCGACGCCGACGCCGACGCGCCGGCGGTGGAGGCGCTGTTCACCCGCAGCCTGCGCCGCCACCTCGGCGGTGGCGCGAAGGTGCGCGTCGCGGTGCTCGGCCTGCGCGACGAGCAGGCCGCGGCCACCGGCCCCGCCGACGGAGCCCCCGCCGAGGGGGCCGCCGCCGTCCATCTCTACGGGCACCACGCCCTCGTCGGCCCCGCTCCGGCGGACCGGCGGGCGGCGCGGACGCCGTGCCCGCGCTGCCTGGCCCGCCGCTGGCAGGCCGTGCGGCCCGGCACCCTGCGCGACGCCCTCGAACTGGGCTCCGGCACCCGGGCGACGGGGGAGTGGCCCTTCACCACCGCCTTCGCCGTCGACGCGGTCGCCGCCCTGGCCGCGGCGGCCGGTGAACGTGCCCCGGAGCAGGGCCGGTTCGGGGCCGTCCATCTCCTCGACCTGGAGAGCCTCCAGGTCAACCGGGCCGTCCTCGTCCCCGACGCGGAGTGCCCGCACTGCGACCGCCGGGTCCCCGACACCGCCGAGGCGGCCACCGTCACCGTGGCCAGCGTCCCCAAGGCGGACCCGGCCGGCTTCCGCGGCCGGCACATCGACGACTACGACCTCCCGCTGGAGGCCTTCGTCAATCCGGTCACCGGCATGCTCGGCCCCTCCGTCGCCCCGGACCTCACCTCCGCGTCGACCGCCTCCACGGTGGGCTCGTTCACCCTGCGCTCGGGCAGCTACCTGCGCGAGTCCTACTGGGGCGGCCACACGGGCAGTTACGGACGCAGCGTCCGCGTCGGCGTGCTGGAGGGCATGGAGCGCTTCGCCGGCATGCGCGCCCGCGGCAAGCGCACCACCGTCGTCGCCTCCCTGGCCGAACTCGGCGACGACGCCCTGGACCCGCGCACCTGCGGCGTGTACTCCGACGCCTTCTACCGGCACCAGGACCTGGTCCGGCCCTTCGACCCGGACCGGCCCCACCCCTGGGTGTGGGGGTACTCGCTCCGCGACCGGCGGCCGCTGCTCGTCCCGGAAGTGCTCGCGTACTACCACGCACCCGGAGGGCTGGAGAACCGCTTCGTCCAGGAGAGCTCCAACGGCTGCGCCTCGGGCGGCAGTCTGGAGGAGGCCGTCCTGTTCGGGCTCATGGAGGCCGTCGAACGCGACGCCTTCCTCATCGCCTGGTACGCCGGCCTCCCCCTGCCCGAGATCGACCCCGCCACCAGCACCCGGCCCGCGACCCGGCACATGGTCGAACGGCTCGCGATGTACGGCTACCGGGCCCGGTTCTTCGACACCCGGATCACCTTCCCGGTCCCGGTCGTCACCGCCGTCGCCCAGCGCGCCGACGGCGGCACGGGCACCTTGTGTTTCGGCGCGGGCGCCTCCTGGGACCCCGAGGCGGCCCTGGCCGCGGGGCTCGCCGAGATCGCCACCGACGCCGTCAAGCTCCAGCGGCGCACCGAACGCGAGCGGGACCGGCTGGAGGCGATGGCCGCCGACTTCGGTTCCGTCCACGTCCTGCACGACCACCCGCTGCTGTACGGGCTGCCCTCCATGGCCCGGCACGCGGACTTCCTGCTGGACCCGCGGGACGGGCCCGCGGGACCGCCGCCGCGCCCCGTCGCCGCCCTGGCCACCGGCCGCCCGCCCGCCGCCGACCTGCGCGAGGACCTCGACGCCGCCGTGGCGGCCGTCACCGCGCACGGCTTCGACGTCGTCGTGGTGGACCAGACGATGCCCGAGCAGCGCGACGCCGGACTGCACACGGCCGCCGTCCTGGTGCCCGGCCTGATCCCCATCGACTTCGGCTGGCACCGCCAGCGCGCACTGCACATGCCCCGGCTGCGCACCGCCCCGCACACCGCAGGCCTCACCGGCCACGTCCTGCGGGACGAGGAACTCAACCTCGCCCCGCACCCCTTCCCGTGAACCAGCCGCCCACCCGGCGCGGCCGACGCCGCCACAGACAGACCACGGACAGAGAGGAACGGACATGGGGGACACCCATGAGTACGCGACCGCGGTGATGCGGCGCGGCCGGGTCGCGATGGAGCCCGCCGACTTCGTGCCCGACTGGGCGGACCGCCCCCGGAAGGAGAAGTTCTACCCCGGGGCCGAGCGCTTCCCGCTGCCCGACGGCGACTTCCCCGAGGACGCCGGCGTCGGCCGCGGCCTGACCGGTCCGCCCGGCGACGCACCCTTCACCCTGCCGCTGCTCGGCGGCATGCTCCGGGACTCCTACGGGCTGGTCGGCCGCCGCCTCGCCGTGCAGGCCAACACCGACCTGGGAACGCTGCCGATGTACACCCAGGCCAACTGGTCGCGCGGTACGGCCTCGGGCGGCGGCCTCTACCCCGTGGGCGTGCACTGGGTCTCCGGTGCCTCGGGCCCGCTGACCCCCGGCGTCCACCACTACTCGCCGCAGCACCACGCCGTGCAGCGGCTGCTGACCGGGGACGTCACCGGGGAGGTCAGGGCGGCGATCGGCGACGCCGGACTGCACCGGGACGCCGACCAGTTCCTCGTCCTCGGCGTCAAGTTCTGGCAGAACGCGTTCAAGTACAACAGCTTCGCCTACCACGTGGTGACGATGGACCTCGGCGCGCTGCTCCAGACCTGGAGCATGTGGGCGCGGGCCCGCGGCCTGCGGATCGACCCCGTCCTGTGGTTCGACGAGCCGCGGCTGGGCCGGCTGCTCGGCGCGGACGCGGACGACGAGGGCGTCTTCGCGGTCGTGCCGCTGCGCTGGGAGGGCGCCGTCCCCGCCCGCGACGGCATCCCGTCCGCCTCCCGCACCGCCGGTGTCCACCGCGCCGAGCAGGAGCGGTCCCGCCGGGTCATCGCCTTCGACACCGTGCGCACGGTGCACCGCGCCACCACCCGCCACGCGGCGGAGCGCCCCGCGCCCGGCGCGCTGGCGGAAGCCGCCGCCCCCGCGGTGCCCTCCGGCGGCGAACGGGTACCGCTGCCGCCCGCGGCGCCCATGGACCTGAGCGTCCGCCGCGCCCTGCGCTCCCGGCGCAGCAGCTTCGGGCGGTTCACCGGCCTGCGGCCGCTGTCGGCCGCCCACCTCACCGCCGCCCTGCGGGCCGCCGCGGCCGGAACGGAACTCACCACGGACGCCACCCCGCCCGGCGGGCCCCGGCTCGCGTCGCTGTACGTCTTCGTCAACCACGTCGAGGGCGTGCCTCAGGGCACCTACGCCTTCGACCCCGACACGGACGAACTGCGCCTGATCAAACCGGGCGCACCCGGGCCCTTCCTCCAGGCGCACTACTTCCTCAACAACTACAACCTGGAGCAGGCCGCCGCCGCCGTCGTCCCCGCGATCCGCACCCACCACGTGCTCGACGCCGTCGGCGAGCGCGGCTACCGGCTGGTCAGCGCCGCCATCGGGGCGGCCGCGCAGGCCGTCTACACCGCCGCGGCCGCCTCCGGCACCGCGTGCGGCGTGGCGCTCGGCTTCGACAGCGTGGCCTTCGCCGAGGAACTGGGCCTGACCGGGACGGGCGAACTGCCCCTGCTGCTGATGCTGGTGGGCAACGAGCGGCCGCGCCCGGCCGACTTCCACTACGACCTCGCCCACGACCCCGCGCAGCGCACTCAGCGCCCGACTCAGGAGGACGAGGGCCGGTGACCACCTCGCTCACCCCGCCGGGGCTCGTGCCCGCCGCGGCGCTCTCCCCGCGCTTCATGATGCGCCTGGCCGGCCTGCCCGTGGAGGCGGCCGAAGCGCTGCGCAGCCCTGCCGCCCGCGGCTGGGCCGACGAGGTGCTGGCCGAGGAGGCCCGCCTGCGGGAACTCGGCGCGCGCCTCAGCGACCCGCTCGCCGCGGTCGTCGACGGCAACGAGGACGAGGTCATGCGCCGCGAGGTGCTGCGCCTGCGGCGCGCCGTGTTCAACAACCGGCTCCCGCAGGACGTGCCCGCCGCGCTCGGCCTCGCCGCCCGCCTCGACGGTCCCGCGGGCCGCGACCTGGCCGACTGGCTGCATGAGCGCCGGAACCTGGCCGAACTGCACGCCAAGGGGCCCGGGTTGCTGGCGGAGGAGTTCGCCCGCGGGCGCGACGCACTGCGCGGACTCGCCGGCTCCGACCAGTTGCGCCTGGGCCTGCTGCTGGCCTCCCCGACGCTCGACGGGCAGCTCGACGCGTACATCCGGGGCGACGCGTCCGCGTCCGGCAAACGCGGCCGCAAGATCGAGCGGTCGCTGCTCGCCTACCTGTACCGCACGGCCTGCAAGACCAGCCCCTTCAGCACCTTCACCGGCGTCGCGCTCGGCGCGTTCGGGCCGGAGGCGGACCCTTCGGGCGGCATCGAGGTCGCCGAGCGCTGGACCGGGCACGCCCGCCTCAACGTCGTCGTCCTGCGCCGCATCGCCGAGGCCGTCGCGGCCGACCCCGAACGGCGCGGCGACCTGCTCGTCGGCCCGGCCTCGGGCTGGGAACTGGACGACGAACGGGTGCGCTTCGTCCGCCGGTCGGTGACCGCCGGCGACGACAGCGCCCCCGTCAGCTTCGACGCCGCCCGCGACCGGCTGTTCTTCCTGCGCCGCAGCGGCGCGCTCGAAGGGCTGCTCGCCCTGCTGCGCGAGCGGCCCCGGCTGCGCCACCGGGACCTCACGTCCTGGCTGACCACCGAGCGCGACGCCAGTCAGGAGGACGCCGAGCGCTACCTGTCGGCACTGCTGCAACTGGGCATGGTGCAGCTCGACGGCCTCTACCCCGACGTGCACAGCCCCGACCCGGTGCGGGCGTTCCAGGCCGCGCTGCGCGATGTCGGCCGCCCCTGGGCGCTGGACGTCGCCGCCCGCCTGGACGGCGTGGCCGCGGCCGTCGACGCCTACGCCGCCGCGCCGCTCGCCCGCCGCCGCGAACTGCTGGCGGGTCTCAGGCGGGACCTGCCCGCGCTCGTGGAGTCCCTCGGCGCTTCCGGCACGACCCTGCCGCAGACGCTGCTGTACGAGGACGCGCGAGCCGGCGCGGAACCCGTGACCGCCGACGCGCGCACCTGGACCGAGCTCGCCGCCGGCCCGCTGCGGTCGCTGGCGCGCATCCTGCCCGCCTTCGACGTCTCCCTGGCGCAGCGGCTCACGTTCAAGGGCTTCTTCCTGGCCCGTTACGGCAGCGGGGGCCGCTGCGACGACCTGCTGCGCCTCGTCCACGACTTCCACGAGGACCTCTTCGAGCAGTACCTGCTGTTCACCTCGCAACGCGGCCCGCACGACCCCGCGCAGGGCCACGCCCCGGAGGAGAACTGGCTCGGGCTGCCGCAGATCGCCGCCCTGGACCGGGCCCGCGCCGCCTTCGTGACCCGGATGCGCGCGCTGTGGCAGGACCTTCCACCGGGCGCGGGGGAACTGCGGCTGGACGAGGTGTTCGTGGCGGAGGTCGCGGCCGAACTCCTGCCGCTCGCCGAGGGCTTCGCCGCGCAGAGCCACTTCCTCCAGCTCGCCGCCCGGGAGGAGGACCCCCTCGTCGTCCTCAACGGCTCCTACGGCGGCCTCTGCTTCCCCTTCACCCGCTTCACCCACTGCTTCGACACCGCGGGCGACACCCCGGGACTGTCGGCGGCACTTCTGGCGGACCTGCGCGCGGCGCAGCCGGAGGGCGCGGTCTTCGCGGAGATCACCGCGGGCTCGGCGACCACGAACCTCAATCTCCACGGACGCATGACGGACTATCAGATCCTGTGTCCCGGCGAGACCGGCTCCGCCCCGCCCGAGCAGCGCATCCACCTGGACGACCTGTACGTGGAGCACGACGCCGCCGAGGACCGCCTCGTCGTGCGCTCCCGGCGGCTCGGCAAGGAGGTCCTCCCGCTCTACCTCGGCTACCTGGTGCCCATGGTGCTCCCGGAGATCCCCCGCACCCTGCTGCTGCTCTCCCCGACCTCCAAGACCGCCCTCGACGTGTGGACCGGCGTGCCCGAGGCGCCCGCCACCGGCGGGGTCACCGCCCGGCCCCGCGTACGGCACGGGTCCGTGGTGCTCAGCCGGCGCAGCTGGACCGCCGAGGCCGCAGCCCTGCCCGTCCGGCCCGCTGGGCAGGACGACTCCGGCTGGTTCCTGGCCTGGCAGCGCTGGCGGCGCGAACACGGCCTCCCCGCCCGGGTGTTCGCCACCGTGCACGCCCCGCGGGGCGCGGCGGGCGGCGGCTGGGCGGGCGGCGGCTCCAAGCCGCACTACGTCGACTTCGACAGCCCCCTGAGCCTGGTCGCCCTGGAGGGCCTGCTCAAGGAGCGCGCCGGACGCGTCGTCCTGGAGGAGATGCTGCCGGCGGAGGACGACCTCCACGTCCGCACCGCCCGCGGCCGGCACGTCGCCGAACTCGCCGTCGAGATGTTCCCCGCCGCCCCGGCACACCCCGTACCCGACGAGGAAGGACACGGTGAGCGGTCATGACCTCACCCGCGCAGACAGGTGCCGCCGCCACCGGGGCCGCCCCCGGCGAATGGCAGGCACTGCACGTCTTCTACGCCGCCAGCCCGCGCCCGCTGCTGCTGGACTGCGTCCGGCCGCTGGTCGCCGGACTCGAGTCCGAGGGGCTGCTGTCGGGGTGGTTCTTCATCAACTACTGGCTCCAGGGACCGCACGTGCGGCTGCGCCTGAAGCCGTCCTCCGAGGCCGTCGCCGAAGAGGTCGGCGAGCGCGCGCTGCGGGCCGTCCAGGACTTCCTCGCCACCCGCCCGGCCCTGTACGAGGTCAAGGCGGGCTTCCTCGCCGACCTGTACAACCAGCTGTTCGAGCTGGAGTACCCGCGCGAGCAGCGCGACCGGCTGGTCGGCCCGGACGGGCGGATGCTCCTGCGGGACAACAACTCCGCCGGCGTGGAGCCCTACGAGCCGGAGTACGGCAAGTACGGCGGCCCGGCGGGCGTCGCGCTCGCCGAATGGCACTTCCAGCGCTCCAGCGAGCTGGTGGTCGAGGCCCTGCGCACGATGAACCTGCATGTGCGCACCGTCCTGCTGGGCACGGCCGCGCAGCTCATGATGGTCATGTCGGCCTCCTTCCTGGCGGACGACGAGGAGCTGGCGCACTTCCTGGAGCGCTACCACGCCTTCTGGGACGGCGCGTTCTCCGAGACCGAGTTCACCGCCCGCAGGGGCTACGACCGCGCCTTCGGCGACATGGGCAGCGAACTCGGCCGCCGGTTCGCCGGGGTCCGGTCCGCCGTCGCCGCCGGCGCCGAGGACGAACTCCCCGGCTTCCTGCGCGGCTGGGCGCGGCACTGCCGTGAACTGGCGGACCGGGTGCGGGAGCTGGCCGCCGGTGGCGAGCTGGTCTTCCGGTCCTGGAGCGGCGACGAGGAGTTCGGGGTCACCGAGCCGGGCCGGGCGCTGGCGATGCTCATGTCCCCATACATGCACATGACCAACAACCGGCTCTCGGTCACCATTCGCGACGAGGCGTTCCTCGCCTACGTGCTCGCCCGCGCCCTGCGCGAGGGCACCGGCACGCCCGAGGGGGAGCGGTGACCGCACCGCCGGACCTGCCCGACCTGCTCGGGCTGCGGCCGCGGCGGCGGCCCGACCTGCTGATCGGGCCGTCCGTGCTGCGCGGCACGACGCCCGTCCACCCCCTCAAGGACCCGGTCGGCGGCCGCCGGTTCGAGCTGCGGCACAAGGAGTTCTTCGTCCTGTCCCGGCTCGACGGCGAACAGACCCTCGGCGCCATCGGCGAGGCCTACGCCCACGAGTTCGGCGCCCGCCTCGACGACGCCCGCTGGCAGCAGATCCTCGGGCTCTTCGGCGCGCGCCGGTTGCTGGACGGCGGCCCGCTCCCGGAACCGGCCGCGCCCGCCCCCGCCCCGCGCGTGCAGGACGGCAGGTCCACGCTGCTCAACGGCCATGTGCGCATGGCGTCCGACGCCGGCGCGCTCATCGAGACCCTGCACCGGCGCACCGCCTTCGCCCGCACCCCGGCCTTCCTGGGCACACTGCTGGTCCTGGTCCTCGGCATGCTCGTCCACCTGTCCGTGCGCCTGGGCACCCTCGTCCACGACGTGACCCAACTCGCTCAGCGCCCCGTGCTGCTGATGGCGGTCGGCGTCGTGCTGTGGGTGAGCCTGGCCCTGCACGAGCTCGCGCACGGCCTGGTGGGGCGGGCCTTCGGCGGCACCGTCGCGGAGATCGGGCTGCGCTGGCGGCTGCCCGTCACCTATCTGTACTGCCTCGTGCAGGACGTGGCGTTCTTCGCCAGGCGCCGCCACCAGGTGGCGACCGCCGCCGCGGGACCCGCGGCCAACCTTGTCTTCCTGCTGCCGTTCTGGCCGCTGTGGGCCTGGGCGCCGGACGACGGCCCCACCCACTACGCCCTCGGCGGGACGCTGCTCCTCGGCGTCGCGGTGGCGCTGGCCAACCTCGTCCCGCTGCCCCCGCTCGACGGCTACAAGCTGCTCGGCTACGCCCTCGGCATCGGGCAACTGGCCGCCGGCAGCCGCACCTTCCTCGCCCAGGCCGTGGCCGGACGGTTCGGTCGCGGGCCGGGCACGAACGCCTACCCGCGCCGGGCCCGGGCGGCCTACACGCTCTACGGACTGCTGGCCGGAGCCCTCACCACCGGCACGGCCGCGGCCGTCCTGGCCGCCGCCGGACGGTGGCTGGCCGACCGGTACGGTGCCCTGGCCGGCGCGGCCCCCGTGCTCCTCCTCGTGGCCGCCGCCGTGCTCCGGCGGCTCGGCCTGGCCGCCCGCGCCAGGCGTACCGCGCACACCTCCCAGGACGGGGAGCCGACGGCACCGGACGCCGCCGCGCCCCCCGGCACCAGCACCACCCCCTCCGGCGACGACCCCCACACGGCACACACAGCAAGGGAACGGCAGATGACGGCAGTGGACACGGCCCCCGAGGCCGTGGTGATCGACGACGTGCACAAACGCTACGGCCCAATCCAGGCCGTGGACGGGGTGTCGTTCACCGTGCACCGCGGCGAGTTCTTCGGCATCCTCGGGCCGAACGGCGCGGGGAAGACCACCCTCATCGAGATGGTCGAGGGACTGCGCCGCGCCGACAGCGGCACCGTCTCGGTCCTCGGTGCCTCCCCGTGGCCGCGCAACACCGCGCTGCTGCGGCGCCTGGGCGTCCAGACCCAGGCCTCCGCGTTCTTCACCCGGCTCACCGCCCTGGAGCACCTGGAGACCGTCGCCGTCCTCTACGGCCTCGGCCCCGAGGCCGCCGTCCGCGCCCTGGACCTGGTGGGCCTGTCCGCGCAGCCCCGCACCCGCGTCGACAACCTCTCCGGGGGCCAGCGCCAGCGGCTCGCCATCGCCACCGCGCTCGTCCACGACCCCGAACTCATCATGCTGGACGAGCCCACCGCCGCCCTCGACCCCGAGGCCCGCCGCTCGCTGTGGACCGTGCTGCGCGAGCTGAAGCGCGAGGGACGCACCATCGTCCACACCACCCACCACCTGGACGAGGCCGAGGCGCTCTGCGACCGTGTCGCGATCATGTCGGCCGGCAAGGTCATCGCGCTCGACACGCCCGCCAACCTGGTCCGCTCCCTGAAGGCCCCCACGCGGGTCCTGGTCCCCGCCGACCGCATCACCGTCGAACGCGCCCGCGCCATCGAGGGCGTGGACCGCGCCGAGGTCGAGGGCGGCGAGGTGGTCATGGAGACCCGCGTGGCCGGACAGGTCATCGTCGCCGTGAACGACATCGCGGGACCGGACGCGGTGCAGACCCGCACCGCGACCCTTGAGGACGCCTACCTCGCCCTGACCGGATCGGAGCACTGACCGTGAGCGCGTACGCAGCACTGACCAAGGCCAACTACCGCGCCTACGTCAGGGACCAGACCACCGTCTTCTTCACCTTCGCCTTCCCGCTGATCTTCCTCGTCGTGTTCGGGCTGATCTTCAAGGGCCAGACCGTCGAGGACGGCGGCCCCCCGTACATCAACTACATCGCGCCCGGCGTGCTGTCCTGGGGCGTCGGCAACGCGGCCATGTTCGGCGTGGCGTTCACGATGATGCACTGGCGCCGCGACGACATCCTCCGGCTGATCTGGCGCACGCCCACCTCGCTGCCGTCCGTGCTGGCCTCCCGCTACGCCATCGCCATCGGCGTGGGCCTGGTGCAGGCCGCGCTGTTCGTCGGCGTCGCCCTGCTGCCGCTGTTCGGGCTGAAACTCGCCTCCGGTTGGCCGCTGGTGATCCCGGTGCTGGTCCTCGGCATCACCACGTTCATGGCGCTGGGACTGGTCGTCGGCAGCCTCGCCAACACGCCCGAGGCCGTCGCCGCCATCGCCAACTGCATCATGGTGCCGATGGCGTTCCTGTCCGGGTCGTTCTACCCCAGCGACCTGATGCCCGGCTGGCTGCGGGACATCGCGCTCGCCCTGCCGCTGCGCTACTTCAACGACGGCATCCTGGGCGTGCTCTCGCAGACCCACCACGGCAGCGCCTCCGACCTCGGCCTCGCCTGCGCCGGACTCGTCGGCTTCGCCGTCCTGTTCGCGCTCGTCGCGGCCCGGATCTTCCGCTGGAGCAACCGGGGATGACCGCCGAACCCGCCGCCGCGCCCGCGGCCCCGCCGCCGGACCTGCCCGGCACGCCCACCGACACCGCGGCCCGCGCCCTGCGGGACGCCCTCGCCGCCCGCCTGCCCGCGGCCGTCCCGGACGTGGTGCCGCTCGGCGCCGTCGACACCCTCAACCCCGGCCGCGACCCCCACGGGGACCGCCGGCCCGGCGCCCGCGTCCACCTCGCCCACGACGCCGTCCTCATCGGCCCGTTCGGCGGCACCGACCCCGCCGAGGACGCCTGCGGACAGTGCCTGGCGATGCGCTGGCAGCGGCTGCGCACCCGCTCCGAGCGCGAGGCCTGGGAGACCGGCACCTCCGCGGGCGCGGCGGGGCGGTGGCCGGTGCTGCCGGAGTACGTCGTCGACGCCGTGGCGTCCCTGTACGCCGCCGCGTCAGCCCGCCGCGCCGACGGGCCCCTGCCCCGCGTCGTCCGGCTCGACCTGGCCACCCTCCAGGTCGCGGCGGTGCCGCTGCTGCGCGAACCGCTGTGCCCGCACTGCGCCCCGGCCGACGAGGCGGTGCCGGCGCCGATCGGCACCGTCCCCCGCCCCAAGCCCGCGCCGGACGCCTACCGCCTGCGCTCCCCGCGCTCGTACGAACTCCCCGCCCAGGCCCTCGCCAACCCGGTCTGCGGTGTGCTCGGCGCCGCGACCTGGACCGACGTCAAGTCCCCGACCACCGCGCCGGTCGCGGGCAGCGTCTTCATGCGCGGCTACGCGGGCCTGACCGACGTCACCTGGAGCGGCCAGGCCAACTCCTTCCGGGCCAGCCGCGACCTGGCCTTCCTGGAGGGCCTGGAACGCTACGCGGGCACCCACCGCCGGCGCCGCGCGCCACTCATCACCGCCGCCTGGGACACCCTCGGGGACCGCGCCCTCGACCCGCGCGAGTGCGGCCTGTACGCGCCGGAGACCTACCGCGACGACCCTCTGCTCAGCCCGTTCGCCCCCGACCGGCCGATCCCCTGGGTGGAGGGCTGGTCGCTGCGCGACGAACGGCCCGTCCTCGTCCCGGCCCGCCTGGTGCACTACAGCGCGGGCCTGGCCGCCGACAACTTCGTTTTCGAGTGCTCCAACGGCTGCGCCATCGGCAGCTGCCTGGAGGAGGCGATCCTGTTCGGGCTGCTCGAACTCATCGAGCGCGACGCCTTCCTGCTCGGATGGTACGGCAACGCGCCGCTGACCGAGATCGACCTCGGGTCGCTCGCCCGCGGCACGACCCGCGCCATGGTCGACCGGGCGGCGCTCCAGGGCTACGACGTGCACGTCTTCGACAACCGCGTCGACCTGCCGGTGCCGGTCGCCACCGGACTTGCGGTCCGCCGCGACGGCGGCCCCGGCACCCTGGCGTTCGCCGCGGGTGCCGCCTTCGACCCGGAGACGGCCGTGGAGTCCGCCGTCTCCGAGATCCTCACCTACATCCCGCACCTGCCCGGGCAGGTCCGCGAACGCCCGGACGAACTGGCCGCCATGGCAGAGGACTTCAGCCTCGTGCGCCGGCTGCCCGACCACGCGGCGCTGTTCGGGCTGCCCGATATGGCCCGGCATGCCGCGAGCTACCTCGAACCGGCCGCCGTACGGCCGCTGCGGGAGCTGCACACCGAATGGGAGCGGATGCGCCCGCGCACCGGCGACCTCCGCGACGACGTCGCGCTGTGCCGGGACCTGCTCGCCGGGGCGGGCTTCGACGTCATCGCCGTCGACCAGACCACACCCGAACAGGCGCGCATGGGCCTGCGGACGGTGTGCACGCTGGTGCCCGGCCTGCTGCCGATCGACTTCGGCTGGTCCCGGCAACGCGCCCTGCGCATGCCCCGGTTGCGTACGGCCTTCCGCCGGGCCGGGCTGCGGGAGACCGACCTCGCCGGCGCCGAACTGCGCCGCGTGCCGCACCCGTTCCCCTGATCGCCGGGGCGGGCACGGCGAAGCCCCCTGCCCGGCGGCGCGAACCGCCGGGCAGGGGGCCGAGGGCCGGGTCAGGCCGTGCAGCTGGTGGTGCTGGTGGTGCTGCTGCAGGTGCTGGTGCTGCTGCAGCTGGTGGACGAGCCCAGCATGACCTCGCTGGCGTCGGAGTAGTCGGTGATCTCGAAGGTCTCGGACTCGAGCTCCAGGATCTCGTCGGCAAGCGACGCGAGGGACTTCGGCTGCGGCGACATGGTGGTCCTCCTCAACGTGAACGTGGCGGGAGCGGCGGCCCAGGCCCGGGTGGGACGAGCGAACACCCGTGCGCTGTACCGGAGTCATTTCTAACGACCCCCACTGGCAGATCCGCCCACGTCCCGCTGTCACCTCGCTGTCAGGTCCCTTCAGCTCTACGTCTTCCTCAAGGAGCCCGGCGTGCACCCCACCGCCCCCGCCACCACCGCGGTCCTCGACGGCCTGCCCGGCGTGCTGCGCGCGGCCGTCGAGGACCATCTCGACATCCACCGCCACCCCGAGCTCTCCGGCGCCGAGGAGCGCACGGCGGCCCGCGTCGCCGCCCGCCTGACCGCCGCCGGCTACGAGACCGCCGGCGGCGTCGGCGGGCACGGCGTGGTGGGCCTGCTGCGCAACCGCCCCGGACCCGTGGTCATGCTCCGCGCCGAACTCGACGCGCTGCCCGTGCAGGAGAGCACCGGCCTCGCATGGGCCAGCGAGCGCCCCGGCGTCATGCACGCCTGCGGCCACGACCTGCACCTCGCCTGCCTGACGGGCACCGCGGACCTGCTGGCGGGCGCCGCGGCCCACTGGTCGGGCACGCTCATGGTCGTCGGCCAGCCCGCCGAGGAGACCCTGAGCGGCGCCCGCGCCCTGCTGGAGGACGGCCTGTACGAGCGGTTCGCCACCCCCGACGCCGTGCTCGCCCAGCACGCCGCGCCCCTGCCGGCCGGGATGGCCGCCCACGCCCCCGCGCACGGGCCGGTGCTGGCGGGCAGCCGCCTGCTGGAGGTGGTCGTGCACGGCTCCGGCGGGCACGCGGCCGCCCCGCATCTGGCGGTGGACCCGGTCGTCGCCGCCGCGGCGATCGTGCTGCGGCTGCAGACCGTGGTGTCCCGGGAGACCGCACCGGCCGAGCAGGTCGTGCTCACCGTCGGCTCCCTGCACGCCGGCGTCCGGGGCAACATCGTCCCGGACCGCGCGACGCTGGAGGTCTCGGTGCGGGCCTTCACCGATGCCGCCCTCGACCGCGTGGAGTCCGCCGTGCGGCGCATCGCCACCGCCGAGTGCGCGGCCTCTTGGTGCCCGCGCGAGCCGTCGGTCCGGGTGCTGGCCCAGTCGCCTCCCACCGTCCCGGACGCCGGGGCCGCGGAGACGGTGCGCCGCGCCCACGAACAGGCCCTCGGCGAACGGCGCGTGGCGCTGTGGCCCGCGTCGACGGCCACCGAGGACTTCCCGCTGTTCGGACCCGCCGGGGCCGCTCTGCACGGCGTCCCCGGTATCCGGACCGCCTACTGGATGTTCGGCTGCACCGGCCCCCGCCAGTGGGCGGGGACCCCCGGGGGCAGCGCCGCCGAGAAGATGGCGGCGCTGCCCCCGAACCACGCCCCGGACTTCCGCACCGACCCGCGGCTGGCCGTCCCCGCGGGCATCACCGCCCTGACGGCGGCCGCCCTGGCGTTCCTCGGCCCCGGGGTCACGCCGCGCTGATGGTCTTCTGCTCGACGTACTGGCCGAGGCCCGCGGCACCGAACTCGCGTCCGATGCCGCTGGTCTTGTAGCCGCCGAACGGACCGTCGAAGCCGCCGAAACCGCCGTTGACGGAGAACGTCCCGGTGCGGATGCGCCGCGCCACGGCGAGCCCGCGCTCGGTGTCCGCCGTCCACACCCCGCCGCTGAGGCCGTACGGGGAGTCGTTGGCGATGCGCACCGCGTCGTCCTCGTCGTCGAAGGGGATCACGACCAGGACCGGGCCGAAGATCTCCTCCTGCGCGATGCGCATGGAGTTGTCGACGTCCGCGAAGAGCGTGGGCCGCACGTAGTAGCCGTCCTCCAGGCCCTCCGGCATGCCGGGGCCGCCGGTCACCAGGCGGGCGCCCTCCTCAATCCCGAGGTCGATGTACGACCGCACGCGCGCCTGCTGGTCGGCGCGGACCATCGGGCCGAGATAGGTGGCCGGGTCGGAGGGGTCGCCGACGGTGATGCCCTCCATCATCGACGCCACCGCCGCGACGACCTCCTCGTACCGCGAGCGCGGCGCGAGGATGCGGGTGTGGGCGATGCAGGCCTCGCCGTTGTTGCCGAACGAGGCCGACTTCAGCCCCTCGGCGACGGTGGCGAGGTCCGCGTCCTCCAGGACGACGGCCGCGGACTTGCCGCCCAGTTCCAGGCTGACGCGCTTGAGCTGCTCGCCGGCGACGGAGGCGATCGCGCGGCCGGCCGCGGTGGAGCCGGTGAACGCGATCTTGTCCACGCCGGGGTGCGCGACCAGGTACGCGCTGGTCTCGCGCCCGGCGGGCAGGATGCTCAGCACGCCCTCGGGCAGCCCGGCCTCCGTGAACAGCTCGCCGAGCACCAGGGCGTCCACCGCGGTCTCGGGCGCGGCCTTGAGGATCACGGTGCACCCCGCGAGCAGCGCCGGGACGACCTTCGCCAGCGCCGACTGGTGCGGCGCGTTCCACGGGATGACCGCGGCGACGACGCCGACTGCCTCGCGCCGCACCAGGGTGCGGCCGGCGCCGGCGGAGGGCAGTTCCTCCTCCCAGCCGAACGCCTCCGAGGCCCGCAGGTACGCGGCCGTCTGCTCGGCGATGCCGCCGTTGTGCAGCCAGTGGGTGAACCACAGGGGCGAGCCGTTCTCGGCGGTGACGAGCGCGGCCAGCTCCTCGCCGCGCGCGGTGTGCAGTTCGTTGAAGCGGCTGATCACCGCGCGGCGCTCGGCGGGCGTCGTCAGCGGCCAGGGCCCGTGGTCGAAGGCCTCGCGGGCGGCGGCCACGGCCCGGTCGACATCGGCGGGGACGGCCTCGGGGACGACGCCGACCAGGCGCCCGTCGTGCGGCGAGCGGACCTCGATGGTGCCGTCGCCGGCGGGGGCGGTCCAGCGGCCGCCGATGAACAGCCGGTCGAAGGAGGTGGCGGACGGGGTTGCGGTCATGGGAGTTCGCTCCTGAGGGGAGGGTGCGCCGCAGCCGTCCCAAATAACGGGACGGTGGGCTCTTATGTGCTCCACGTTAACAGACCGCTGGGCCGTTAATAAAGTTCCGGCGGTCCGTTACGATGTAACGGTGGCCACACCGGCCGGAGGAAGCCCGAGGAGAGGGGGACCGGAACCGTGACGCAGACCGAGACCCAGGACCAGGACCAGGGCACCGCCGCGTTCCAGCGCGCCCGCCGCCCGGAGCAGCGCGAGCAGCGCCGCGAGGCGATCCTCGACGCCGCCGGGGCGCTGCTCCGCGAAATGCCCGCGTCCGAGGTCAGCCTGCGCGAACTCAGCCGCCGCGTCGGGCTCTCCAAGTCCAACGTTGTGCGCTACTTCGAGACCCGCGAGGCGGTCTTCCTCGAACTCCTCGACCGCTCCATCGGCGAGTGGCTCGACGCCCTGGAGGACGAACTGCCGCCCGTGCCGGGGCCGGACGGGCCGCCCGTCGCGTCCGGCGCGCTCGCCCGGGCCTGGGCCGGCTCGCTCGCCCGCCGGCCGCTGCTGTGCGAGCTGTGGAGCATCCTGGCCGCGGTCCTGGAGCGCAACGTCTCGGTCGAGTCCGTCCGCGCGTTCAAGCTCCGGGAGGCGGACCACCGCGCCCGGCTGGCCCGCATGGCGGGCGACCGGCTGCCCGGCCTGGACGAGCCCGCGGCGATGGAACTAACCCGGATCTCCGTCGTGCTGACCGCCGGGCTCTGGCCGTTCGCCAACCCCTCGGCCGCGGTCGTCGAGGCCACCGGGGACCCCTGCCTCGCCGAGGCCCGTGTCAACTTCGGCGAGTCACTCGGCACCATGCTGCACGCCGCCCTCAAGGGCCTCCTGTGCGGGCACGCGACGCCCTGAGGGCCCGGCCGCCGCGGGCTCGCGCAGCTTAGCCGGATTCGTCACCCTGGGTGGCGGCTTCGCCCCGGTTGCCCGGGCCGGCCTCCGCCGCCGTACCGTGGGCACATGGCCGTCCCTGACCTCATCCGCATCGTCTCCCGCTCCTCACCCATGGCCCTCGCCCAGGTCGAGCGGGTCCGCGCCGAACTGACCGCGCTCCATCCCGGCATCGCCATCGAGGTCGTGCCCGTGACGACCTCGGGCGACCGCTGGATGGGCGACCTCGGCCGGCTCGGCGGCAAGGGCGCGTTCACCAAGGAGGTCGACGCCGCGCTCCTGGAGGGCCGGGCCGATCTCGCCGTGCACTGCGTGAAGGACATCCCCGCCGACCGCCCGCTCCCGGCGGGCACCGTCTTCGCCGCGTTCCTCAAGCGCGACGACATCCGCGACGCCCTCGTGCACCCCGGCGGCCTCACCCTGGACGCGCTCCCCGACGGCACCCGGATCGGCACCTCGTCCGTCCGGCGCGTCGCGCAACTGGCGGCCTCGCACCCCCAGTTGACATGCGTACCGCTGCGGGGCAACGCCAACCGCCGCCTGGAGAAGCTGGAGCAGGGCGACGCCGACGCGCTCCTGCTCGCCGTCGCCGGCCTCGAACGCATCGGCCGCACCGGCGCCATCACGGAGATCCTCCCCGTCGAGGCGATGATCCCGCCCATCGGCGCGGGCGTCCTGGCCCTTCAGTGCCGCGAGGACGACTCCGCCACCATCGACGCCGTCAGCGACCTCGGCGACCCCGACACCCACCGCGAGACCACCGCGGAACGCATGCTCCTCCACGTCCTCCAGGGCCACTGCAACAGCCCCATCGCCGGCTACGCCCGCGCGGAGCGCGACGGCCGCCTCTCCCTGCGAGCCCGCGTCTTCTCGCCCGACGGCAAGACCGTCCTGGACGCCCACGAATGGGCGGGCCCGCTGGACCCCGCCACACTGGGCACTTCGGTCGCGGTCGCCCTGCTGCGGCAGGGGGCGCGCGAAGTGATCGACAGCATCCCCCATTGAGAGGCTGACGTACCGTCAGGGAACGGCTACAGCGCCACCACCCGGGCGATCAGCCCGACGGCGATGAGGGCCGCCACGGCGAAGATCAGGAAGAGGGAGACGACCTCCCACGCCGTTCGCACCTCCGGCGGCTCGGTGTAGGAGATACCGGCCGTGGTGCTGCCCTCGCACGGGGGAGTGGGCGTGGGCGGCACGCCTTCACGGTGCGGCCGCAGTTGCGGGGCGAGCTTGGGGCCGTCGTTCGTGGTCGCCATGCCTATCACTCCCGATGTGCTCCCGGTGTGCGGATGACCGCGGCGTCCCGGGCCCGCCCGGGGACGGCGGCCCTGCCGCGCTCCCCCCTGTCCTTCGATGGTAGGCCGCGCGGCGGGACCGTGCCCGTCGCGGTGGCGATGACCTGCGGATTCCACTGGACGGCCGCCCCGTACGCCGCGGGCCCCCGTCCGCTGTCGAGGGGTCAACCCCGCGCGGAGAGCGGCCTGTCGGCGCGCGCCGCGTCCGGGCCCGGCTGCGGCACGGACGAGTCCTCACGCAACGGGCGTATTCCGCGCAGGCCGCTCCGAAAACCGGAAAACACGCGAGCCGGGCATCACGACAGTTGACGGAAGTCAACCTATGGGGCGCCTGAGGGACGTGTGGCGCGACAGAGTAATCTGCGCGCCAATGGCATCGGATAACGACAGCCTGGAGATCCAGTGACCCAATCCCCCCGATTCCGGCCGCGCCCCGGCGTGCTCATAGCGGCCGCAGCAACCAGCATCATCGGGCTCGGCCTCTGCGCCGCGCCCGCCTCGGCGCACACTCCCAACTGGGAGGTGAGCTGCTCCGAGGTGACGGTCGTCGACCTCGAGGCCTACAACGGCCGCGTGGAGAACACGGTGACCATCACCGTGGACGGCAAGGACCTTCTGCCGACCGAGACCTTTGGCTCGTCGTTCAAGAAGGAGCACCTGACCCTGCCCCCGCACACCAGCGCGGTTCAGGTCAGCCTGGTCGTCAAGGCCGGCGACGGCCAGCAGTACTCGTTCAGCGACACGAAGACCGCTCCCGCCTGCGAGGGCACGCCCCCGCAGACTCCGGAGACCCCGTCGCAGAGCGCGACCCCGTCGGCCAGCCCGACCACGGAGTCGCCCGCGCCGAGCGCGACCCCGACCGTCGAGGCGAGCCAGAGTGCCTCTGAGGCGGCACCCTCCCCGGCCGGTGGCGAGTCCTCGCCCGCCGCCGATCTCGCCGAGACGGGTGCTTCCAGCTCCACCCCGCTCCTCGCCGGTGCCGCGGCTGTCGCGCTGCTCGCCGGTGGCGGTCTGCTCTTCGCGAACCGCAAGCGTCGCGCCGCCCGTCACTGACGAGCCCCGCACGACACCTCGTTCATAGGCCCGGGTGCCGGCTCCTCCGCACGGAGGACCGGCACCCGGTTGCTGTTCCGGCCGCCCCGACCCGTCCCGGAAGGACCGAAGGACACCGTGACCACCCCGACCCAGTCCGCCCCCGCCTCAGGAACGGCACTCGACGAACACGCCGACACCGTCACGCCGTCCTCGTGGGCGGTGCTGCTGTGGAACGACCCGGTCAACCTCATGGGATACGTGGTCCGTGTCCTCGTCCGCGTCCTGTCGGTCAGCGAGGACGAGGCGCGCCGGCTCATGCTGCTCGCCCACGCCGAGGGCCGGACGGCCGTCTTCAACGGCGACCGCGACGCGTGCGAGGTCGTCGCCGCACGCCTGATGGCGGCGAGCCTGTGGGCGACGGTGCGGCATGGCTGACTCCGTCTTCACCTGCGACGGCGACACGATCCTCGTCGCCCTGCGGCAGCCGCTGCCGCGCACCCTTCTCCGGCTGGCCGACCGCGTCGCCGCCGCGCCGAGCCCCGTGCAGGGGCCGGACCACCTCGTCGAACTCACCCAGGACGCGGCCGACGACCCGCTGCGGCGCTGGGAGGCCGACGCCGCCGCCGAGTCGCTGCGCGGCCGGGTGGCCGACCGCGTCGCGGACTCCGACTGCTCCGTCACGGACGTCCTCGCGGCATCGGGCCCCGTGGTCCACGCCCGGCTCGACGACGAGGCGGCGGACCTGTGGCTGGAATGGCTCAACCGCCTCTACGTCGCCGTGCGGGCGGCCGAACTCGACGGCATCGCGGTCGGCGACGGCCAGCCCCTCGACGTCCCGGGCAGCTACCTCCGCGAGCCCGACGTCGTCGCACCGCCCGGCTTCGGCCCCGAGGGACTGCTCGTCGGATCGCTGATGGCGCAGTTCATGGACGCCCTCGACGAACGCGACACGGGACGCCCGTAATTGGACGCGGCCACCGGGAGGCGGCGGTAAATCCTTGGCCCACCGGTGCGCTCCCGTGCCACAGTGAGCGCACCGAGGGGCGTAGCTCAGCCCGGCCAGAGCAGCGGACTCCAAACCCGCACGCCGCAGGTTCGAATCCTGCCGCCCCTGCAGAAGCGGCGCACCGCATGCCCTCTGCGGCGCCGGAACCGCCGGGAGCCCCGTCGGCGTCCGAGCGGGCACCACCACGGGCAAGACCTGACTGACGTCCCGAAGCGAACGCTCGCCCCATCCCTCGGTCTCCTGCACCGTCGACCTGTCGGATCTGCTGCTGCCCGGAGCTCCCGGAGCCAAGACCCTGACCAGCATGTTCACCGGCGTCGTTGACGCGCACCGCGCGAGGCGGCACTGATGGACACCACCACGTGCACCCCACGAGCCGGAACAGAACGGGCTCATGGACGGGCCCACGGTGAGCGCGGCGGGATCGCGGTGTTCCCCGCCGGTGCACCGTCGCGTTGCCGGCCATCACAGGCCTGGTCCTGGGCGGCGGAGGCAAACTGTCCGCGACGGAGCGAGCCGATGCCCTCGCGCTGGAGGCCGCCCGCGCCGGCGGGCAGGCCCTCGACCCGGCCGCGGCGATCACCGGCATGGCGATCCGCGTCGACCCAGTAGCCGCCCGGGCCGCCGCAGCAGCCTGGACCACCAGATGCTTGCCGCGATACGACGCGAACCAGACGGCACATTAGGGGCATTCTAGCCAGCACGACCCAAGGGGCTCCTGCCGCCGTCGATCAACGGTGGCAGGAGCCCCTTCGTGTTCTCGCGGAGGCGTCAGCCGACGCCTCCCGGTTCCCTGCGCCGGGCCCAACGGCTTGCGTCAGCGCGGACGGCCTCGCAGCGTCCGGCGATGAGCCCCGCAGACCACTGAGCGCCAGGACCGCCATCATCACCGCGGCCCCCGCCGCCACGCCGAAACCGCCGTGGGCACCGCCCGCGTCCACCACCCGTCCCGCGACCGCCGCGGCTCCCGCTACTCCCGCCGCGCTTGCGGAGTTGCCCCAAGTGAACGCCTGGGTGAGAACGGCACGGGGGACCGACGACTCGGTGAGAACGGAGGTGAGAATCAGGAGGACCGGCACGGCGAGCCCGGTCAGGGCGAGGGTGGCGCCAACGGCGAGGGGGGAGCCGAGGAACGCCAACGGGAGGCTCGCGAGGGTGAGGCAGGCGGCGGCTGCGGCTTGGTGGTGTGGGAGAGAGCCGCCGCGACGCCGTGCTCCGTAGGCCCAACCGCCGACCAGGTTGGTGCAGTTGGAGGCGCAATACAGCAGCGCTGCCTCGTCCGGTGTGCCGCGTCCGACGGCATACGCGGCAACGGACACCTGCGTCGCGCCGAAGAACACCCCGAGCGCGAGGCCGAGCGCGACCTGCCGCAGGAATGCTGAGCGGAGCAGGGCGCGTCCGGCGTGTCGGCGTTCGGCGTGCTCGCTGAGGGGCGGCGTGGTGCGGCGCTGGACGGCGAGGACGAACCCGCCGCCGACGACGAGAGCGGCGGCCAGCAGTACCCCGGCACCCGGGTGGCCCGCCGCACCGAGGACGCTCACCAGGGCCGGTCCCGCCAGGTAGGACACTCCGTTGGCGAGGGCTTCCAGTGCGAAGGCGGTGGGCAGCGCGGCAGCCCGTTCACCGGACAGAAGGGCGGACCAGCGAGCGGCGGACAGGGCACCGAGCTGAGGCAGCGTCGCCCCGACGAGCACTCCGGCGACGACGTTCGGAACGGCGCCGGCGAGCAGCAGTGCCACGGCCCCGGCATGGGCGCCCAGGGCGCAGAGAAGTACCCGGCTCTGCCCGAACCGGTCGACGAGGCGTCCGATTTGAGGCCCGGCGACAGCGTCCGCGACAGCGAAGCCGCCAGTGACGAGACCGGCTGCGGCATACGACCCGGTGCGTGCGTGCACCAGCCAGACGATGCCGATCCCCGTCATGGCGATGCCCAAGCGTCCGACAGCGGCCGGAAGGAAGAAGGCCGCGGCACCCGGAGTGCGCAGCAGAGTACGGTAGTTCGCCGACGCCGAAGGCACGTCGCATCCCTTTCGCCGCCCGGCGGGACGCGCCACACGGGGTCGTCGGCGTCCGGATGTGCCGACCCGTGGCTGCGCCTGAAGCCGTCCAGTGTGGCGCGGAGCGGGGACGCGCACCCCACGCCGACTCCGTCACCGGGCAGAAGTCATGCGGTAGTTGATGACTTCCTGGAGCGTAGAGGAACAGCGCCCGGAAACGAACAGCGGAGCCGTGGTTCCTCTGAACAGCGCGATCGTCGCTGCGGGGCGTATGCGGGGCTCGAGGCCGGCCATTCTTACAGCAAGGCCTCGTACTGCCTGGGCGGGCGGTCCGCCGAAGTCCTCTACCGCGACTGGATGGCCATCGAGCACACCGCCGGCAGCGTCTCAGGCGTCCGCAGAGCCATCGCTCGGGTTCAGCAGGTCACCAGGGCCTACGACGTCTCGATGGACGCGCGCACCGAGTACGCCATCACCGAAGTCCTCCAATCGCAGGCCCTGGCGTCCGCCGGCGGACCGGGCCTGCGAGGCCAGCAACGCGGTTACCGGACCGCGACGGGGATGCACGGTCCGGCAACCACTGATGCGCTGCAGGTTCCAGTGGCGTCCTTGGCCATCAACATCGCAGGCAACCGCGTCGCGCACCCGCTCAGTTCGTCATATGTGGGTGAAGATCTTCTCGGCGTCGAAGCGCGAGACCGGCTGGCGGGAGACGCGCGTCTCGTCCGGGTACCCGAGCACGACGAGCAGCGTCGTGGTGAAGTCGGTGTCGGTGAGGCCGAACGCTTCGTTGATCGTCGCGCGGTCGAACCCTTCCAGCGGGGTGGCGGCGACTCCGAGAGAAGCGGCGGCCATCATGGTCGCGCCGACCACGAGGTACGTGTTCTTCTCCAACCAATGGAGCACGTCGCCGCCATAGTTTTCCGATTGGATCTCCACGAAGTCGGACGCTCCGGTCTCCCATCCCTTCTGGATCTCCGGGTCCGGGAAGCGACCGTCCGCGCGCTCCTTCGCGAAGATCTCCTGCAAGTGCTCGTCGGGAATGGTCTTGCGGGTCGTGAATACGATCGCGTGCGACGCGTTCCGCACCTTCTCCGCGTTGTCCGCGAAGCGGCCGACGAGAGCGTCCGCAAGCTTGTCCTTACCGGCCTGCGTCTCCAGCACATGGAAGTGGTTCGGCTGGATGTTGACCGTCGTCGGCGAGGTGCGTAGGTAGCGCAGCAGGAGCTGGAAGGTCTCTTCCGGGATCTTCTTGTTCGGGTCGAAGTAGCGGGTGAGGTGCTTGGTGATCAGGTTTTCGAGATCCATGATCGGCTTTCGTTTCGTTGTCGGGAAGATGGGATGGGGTCAGGAGTCGGTTCCGGGGCCCTGGAGTCACGTCGGTGCGTGGTGAACGTCGCTCTCATTGGGGTGACCTGCGTGCCGGTCGACGCGGTCGCGACATCGCTGGTTACGCGCCGGCACCGGGGATGTCGACGACGGTGTCGTTGACGTTGTTGAGGTAGTTCGTGAGCAGCGTGACGACCACGACGGTGACGATCGCCTGGATCTCGGGGTCCGAGTACCCGGCCTCGCGGACCGCGGCGATGGCCTCGTCACCCACCTGACCGCGGGTCTCGATCACCTGCTGGGAGAAGTGAGCGACGGCGGCGCGCTTGGGATCGGTGGAGCCGCCAGTACGGGCCAGTTCGATCTCCTCGGTGGACATGCCTCCGAAGTTCGCGGAGGTGTATCCGTGCAGCGCAGAGCAGTAGTCGCAGTTGTTGGAGTGCGACGTGGCCAGCGCGATCGTGTGGCGGGTCTTCGCGTCGAGGAGCTTCGCGATGCCGCCCTGCAGGCCCATCACGATCTCGAGGACGCTGGGGTTGGCAGCGAGCATGGTGAACATGCCCGGAGCGAAGCCGAACTGCTCGGCGATGGCGTCGAGCGTGCCCTGCGTCTTGGCGTCGACGTCGGTGAGCTCGGGCGTGGTGAGACGAGACATGGTGGTGGCCCTCCGGGCGGTATCAGTCTGGGCTGCTCAGCCCAGTCACAGTGAACGCGACCCAGAATGGGCTGTCAAGCCCAATCCGTGCCCGTTGGGTCGCTGAGCCCAATCCGTGGGTAGGGTGGTGTCATGCAGATGGACGATGGATCGCGTGATGTTCGGGGGCGCACAGGCAAGGGGCTGGCGACGCGAGGTCGCATCCTCGAGCACGCTGCGGACTTGATCTACACGCGGGGGGTCCACGCGACGAACAACGAGCTGGTGCGAAGAGCAGCGGGGGTCAGCGGCTCGCAGCTGAGCCACTACTTCCCGAACAAGGAGAGCCTGGTGCGCGCCGTCATCGACTGGCAGGCCGACAGCGTGCTCGGCTTCCACCGAAGCGAACGGTTCGCCGGCTTCGATACGATCGAGGCGTACCAGGAGTGGGCGGAGTTCTACGTCGTCTCCGGTCGCCCGTTCGAGAACGGCTGCAGCCTCGGATCCCTCGCGAGCGAGATCGTCAAGACCGATCTGGATGTCCGCGACGACCTCATTCGTGTCTTCGCCGAATGGCGGGACATCTTCCGAGCGGGGCTCGAGCGGATGCAACATGAAGGACGACTCGACGCGTCGGCGGATCCGGAGCGACTCGCTCACATGTTGATCGCCGCCTACCAGGGAGGCAGCCTCCTCGCGCAGATCGCCCGCGACGTAGCGCCATTGCGTGACGCGCTGTATGCCGCGGTCGAGCAGCTTCGCGCTTACACAACGTCAGACCACGTCGTGTGAACCTGACACGAAGCCCGGGCCTCGTGTTCTGGAGTGTGAACGTCTCGTGACGAGGTCGGTAAGGCCGCGGCGTCGGTAGACGCTGACGCAGTCGGGCGGCAGCGTAGCGGGCCTGACGACCCTGACGGTGCTCTTGTGCACGTTGTGGGAGGGCGAGGACAGGGTGATGAAGACGGGCAGGTCCTCGGGAAGGAGGCCGCGGGCGCGCGCGGCCAGGACATGCTCCAGGGCGGGACTTGCGAGAGCGGCCACCGTGCCCTCCGAATCCACGCCCAGCCGGACCCGCCGGGTGTGCCAGGTCCACAGGTCCACAGGTCCATCCTCCCGACCGCGGGCCGGGTCAGGCGCCGGGTGGCCGGGCCCTCCCTCTCCCGCACCGGTGCATCGCCCTCCGCGCGCACGGGCGCAGGCACATCGATCCAGGCTCGATTCCTCGGGAACCGACGCGGCGCGGGAGCGACATCCGAACGCTTCCGTGTGTCGTAACCTCTCCTCGTGGGCGTATCGGGCCGTAGCTGACTGCGCTCAACTGGTGCCGGCCCGGGAGTGCGCCCCGCTGGCAGTGCTGACCGACACCTCTGCCCAGACAGACTTTCCGTCAGAGTGGTAGCGGGTGCCCCATCGATCGGCGAGACTCGCGACGATGAAGAGGCCCCGCCCGGTTTCATCGACAGCACGGGCATGCTTGACGTAGGGAGAAGTTCGCGCACCGTCGCGGACCTCATAAGTAAGGGTCTGGTCCAGGATCACGCGGAGTCTCAGCGGGGGGCTTCCGTAGCGGATGGCGTTGCCAACGAATTCGCTGACGATGAGTTCGCCGGTGTAGATGATTTCCGCGTCGCAGCCCCATACTTCCAGCTGACGACGAGCCGCCCTGCGAGCGATCGACGCCGCCTCAGGACCGTCCGGCAGAATAAGCGTGAGCGCCTGGTCCGCGGGCAGTGCCTTGGTGCGGGCAATCAGCATCGCGGTCTCTGCTGGAAGTGGGCCATCTCCCAGCTCTTGAACGAGAGCGTCCGACAAAGCCATGAGTGACCAAGCACCGCCCGCTTCCAGCAGCGGGCGCAGAAATCCGGCCGACGCTTCGACGGTCGTACTCATCACGATCGTGCTTCCCACAGGCAATGTGAACGTCGCAGCGGGAAATGGTGCAGTGTCGCATGCTGCAAGCTGAGGTCCGGACTGCGATAGGAGCCTGGTTGAGGTGCCGTCGGGAAAGATCGCGAAAGATTCAGGAAGTCCAGCGCACGCGGTGGTGCAGATGCGGTCTACAGGGTTATAGACGGAGATGGCGCAGCTGGCGGTGAGAGGTTCGCGATGCAGCGGATCCACAGGCGGCAATGCGGCGCGCGCATTGACGAGACGCGCCGTTGTCTCGCTCAACCGGGCGAGCAGCTCGTCGGGCTCCAGGTCAAAAGAGGCAAGCGTATGGATGGCTGTTCGTAAAAGCCCCATGGTGATGGCCGCGGGGATCCCTTTGCCAACTACGTCCCCGACAATCAGTGCCGTGCGCGCTCCGGGGAGCGCGATTGCGTCAGACCATGTGCCGCCACCTTCTTCGCCAGGGACGCACAGATGACGGACCTCCAGAGTGGCCTGTGTATCGGGCTGTGGTGGGAGAATCCTGCTCTGAATGGTAGAAGCGATGATCCATTCGTGCATATACCTGCGAGCGTTGTCGATACACAGTGCGGCATGTGCGGCGATCGCGGACGCCGTGTCGAGGTCGCCTCCATCAAAGGGTGCTTCCCCCTCGTGGCGGAAGAAGCTGACCACCCCAAGCAGTTCACCGCGTACCGTCAATGGGGCCACGATCAGAGAGTGAGCATCAGATCGCCGGACCTCATCAGCATGCTCCGGCTCCCTCCACGCACATGCTTCCTCGACAGACATCAGGTGGGCCCGAGGGACAGACAGGATGCGCGCAGTGGGAGTGCCGGCATCTAGCGAGTGAACTGTTCCACTTGCCGGAATTCGGCCCCGAATGGCCGCTTCGCGCAGCGAAACGACCCTCTTGACAGGCGTCCGCGGGGGGCTCTGTCCGCGAACAACCTCTTCGACCACCTCAACAACTGCAGTCCCGGCGAAGGCGGGTACCAGGGCCTCGACCAACTCCCAGCAGTCGTCCATGACACTCAGACGATGCCCTACATTCGCGCGAATCTGCTCCAGAAGCGCTCGGTGTTCCTTGGCTCTCTCGCGCTCAGTCACGTCAAGCGTGCAGGCAACGAGCCCCTGTACGTTTGCGTTCGAGTCTTCCAGGCGGAAGTACGAAACTGCGTAGATGCCGTAATCAGGCCGGCCTGATGGGCGCTTCCGGCGGACGAGCCGGTTCACCGCCGCGTCCCCGCTTTCGAGGACCGATCGCGCAACAGCGGTTTCCTCCTCGACGTTCCTGAATGCCCAGGATTCGGGGAAAGAGCCGCCCAGCAAGCTTTCCGCGGACGTGTCGCTTGACGCCTCGGGGACTGCGCTGGTCCGGACGATGCGCAACTGCTCGTCGAGAACATACAGCGTCACCGGCAAATGATCGAACACGGCCGCCAAGATCGCCGTATCCCGGGTTGCCGACGGCTCAATCGCGAGAACTCGCCACACGACAGCAGTAGCCTGCACAACAGGCTTCACTACGACCGCGGCCGCCTTCGCTCCCTCTCCGTCCCGCCCTCTTGCGTCAGTGGAGATCTCGTGCAAGAGAGCAGTCACGGACCGTCCGATGGTTTCAGCGGCAGAGAGTCCAAACAGCTCCTCAGCTGCACGTTCCCACGCAATCACCCGGCCCGCCTCATCGACGAGGGCGAGCACCTCACCGCTGGGCATGTGAGCACCTCCGGCCTATACCTTTCCGCATCACAAACGCCGCAGCCGCACCAGCGGATGGCTTCACCTCTCGGCTCTGACCGCTAAAGCCGCCGCTATCGATCATTGCCGCTACAGAGGGCTCTGGTTCGATGCCGCGCCGTAGTGTCCGTCCGCGACCGGCACGGTCCGCGGGCGTCGTATTCCTTACCGGCCAGCCGTGAAGGTTGGAGGCATCGATAAGTTCGACCTCGCCCGGTACGAGCCGACGCATTCTGACGTTAGAGTGCAGCCGACCGGACCTTGGGCAAGGCCAGCCGCGGCGTCGCGCACAGTTGCATTTTCCCTCCGCGACCCGCTTTAACACCCCGGCCATGGGCCGATTGGCCCCGATTGCTACACCGGCAATGACATCGATGAGTAACAGGACAGTCACAGTCCGGCTCACTTCAGCGAGAGCCTGGTAGTGATCTGCAGGCTTTCGCTACTGCAGGCCAGCGTGAGGTTGACGATCTCGGCCGCGGGCGTCAACGAGCAGGACGGTGCGGTGGGGTGAATGAGGGCGTCCTCACTGCTAGGTGCGGCGCATGGGCGCGGACAACCCCGCGGTCATCCGTCGGTCTCCTGATCGCGTTGATAGGCGGCGAGAAGAAAGAGCCAGATCTCGCCGATGGTGGGAAAGGCGGCGGTCGCGTGTCGGAGTCGTTTGAGCGGGATCTCACCTGCAACCGCAATGGTTGTCGAGTGCAGGAGCTCACTGACGCCTGGGCCGACAAAGGTCGCTCCGAGGAGGACTTCGCGGTCGACGTCGACAACCGGCCTGGCGTGCCCCTGGTAACCGTCGGCGTAGAGCCTGGCGCCCTGGGCGATGCTGAAGCCGAGGTCGACAGTCCCTGATGCGGCAGTCGGAGCACTCCGCCTGCTCGGCGCTCAGGCCCACTGCGGCCGCCTCGGGGTCGCTGAAGAACACCTGGGGTACAGCCTGCTCGTCGGCGGTGGTGGCGTGATCGCCCCAGGGCGTGTCGTCCAGCGGGCAACCGGTGGCGCGGGCACCGATGGCGTCGCCGGCGGTCCGGGCTTGGTATTTGCCCTGATGAGTGAGCAGGGCACGATGGTTGACGTCACCAAGGGCGTACAGCCATTCGCCCTCGACCAGGCAGGTGGTGTCCACATCGAGCCAGGACCCGGGGATGAGGCCGACCGTGTCCAAACCGATGTCGTCGGTGGCGGGCGTACGTCCGGTGGCGCACAGCACCTCGTCGGCCTCCAGCTCGCCGCCGCTGTCCAGGGTGAGGGTGACCGGCCCTTCCGGGTCGGGGCGGCGCAGGGCGGTCACCTGGACGCCGGTCCGGACATCCGCGCCCGCGTCTCTCAAGCCCTGAGCGACCAGTTCGCCGGCGAAGGGTTCCATGCGCGGGATCAAGCGGTGCCGGGCGAGCAGCGTGACCTGAGAGCCGAGGCCCTGCCAGAGGGTAGCCATCTCGATACCGACTCCGCCGCCGCCGCCGATGATGGCGAGGCGAGTAGGCACGTTGCTCGATTGGGTGCCCTGCGGTTCGTCCAGGGACGGGCCTCGGCGATGCCGAGGATGTCGGGCATCGCCGGCCGACTGCCCGTGGCGATGGCCACCGCGTGCCGGGCCGCGAGTGTCAGCCGGGAGCCGTCGTCGCGGGTGACGCTGACTCGACGGGACCCGTCGAGACGGCCGTGGCCACGGAAGAGGTCGGCTCCAATGGACTCGAGGAACGACGCCTGTCTGGTGTCGTCCCAGTCGGAGACCGAGCGATTGCGACGGGCGAAGACGCCACCGGCGTCGACGCGACCGGTGACGGCCTCTCGGGCACCGTCCACACGCCGGGCGTCAGCGATCGCGATGACCGGCCGCAGCAGCGCCTTACTGGACACGCACGCCCAGTACGCGCAGTCGCCGCCGACCAGTTCCTGCTCCACCACCGCTACGGAGAGACCGGCCGCACTGGCGCGGTCAGCGACGTTCACACCGGTCGGCCCTGCGCCCAGCACGACCACGTCGTAACGCGCGACTCCTTGGGTACCGCGCGGTTCGCTCATGTCTGCCTCTCATTCCTGGGAAGGTCTGACGACGGGCGAGGCGGTGGTGATACCGCGCGGCGAGTCCGGCCTGGCCGGGCGGTCGGTTCGGCCTGGCCGTCATGGGTGAAGAGCGGCCATTCGGTGGCGTTGGGGTACCCGACGCTCCTCGGAGACACGTCACTTGCGCCCCCGGGATCCCGGCGGCATCACGAGGGAGTCACCCCAGGGGCGGATAGTCGCCGGCGGCACGCAGGGCTGTGGCGTCGTCCGGATCGGCTTTCAGGATCAGGACGGGACGTCCCGGCATGTCGGTCATGAGCATGAAGACCTTGCCGCCCACCTTGTGGAGCTCCCAGTCGGGGTCCAAGCGATGCTCCTGGTCGGTGCCGGGCAGTTCCGCGGTGACATCGCGCGCGATCTTCTGCAGTTGCTGACCGTCCAAGGTGATCAACTCCTCTGCCGGGTTCGCGTGCACGGCGTCTGTCGGTTCGGGGTCCTTGCGCCGGTCGACGGCCGATGGCCGTGGCGCGGATCGGAGGGGGACGCCCACTGCCTACAGGAGGATGCGGATGACGGTCTTCCCGAGGCGTCGCGCGGTCGGGTTCAGGGTGCCGATGGCATCGTCGAGGCTCGCGATGTCACCAATGTTGGTCCGCAGCCGTCCGTTTTGCACCCGCTGCACGATCCCACCGAGTCCGAGGCGGTCGGCCTCGACGACGAAGTCCATGGCCAGGCCGTCGGCGGGCCGTGCCTCGACCGCGCCGACGACGGACACCAGCGCTCCTCCGGCCCTGATAGGCCCGCGAAGGCCAGCACGAAGGTCACCCGCCGAGCCGTGGAAACGCTACGGTCCGCAGCTCCCTTGCGTATGCCGGCGCCAAGGTCGTGATGCGAACTCGTCATGATGTCGGTCGTGCCGTCAGGCGACGCGGACGACGGTTTTGCCGATCCGGGTACTACGCAGGCTCGCAACAGCCTGGGGGACGGCACGGAAATCGTGCACGCTGCCAAGCGGTGTGGTGATGAGACCGTGTTCGGCAAGGTCGCAGAGAGTGTCGTATGCCTCGGCGTCTTCCCGCGCGTCGAACCCTCCCGCGTACACGCCGGAGACCGAGTAGTTTCGCATCACCAGGTCCATCGGGTCGACAGTCAGCCAAGATCCCGCGGCATAGCCGAGGAGGGCTACCCTTCCACCGCGTGCGACTGCTTTGAGAGCCTGGGTGCCTGGTTCCGCGCCCACGCTGTCACAGAACACGTCGACCCCGCGGCCGCCGGTGAGTTCACGTGCAGCCTCGGCCACATCAGTGGCAAAAGGATCAATGGTGTGGTCGGCACCGATCTGGGCGCAGAAGTCTCGCTGCTCCTGGGTCCGGGCCACCGCAATAACGGTGGCGCCGAGGGCCTTGCCGAGCTGGACAAGCGCGGTGCCGGAGCTACCGGAGGCCCCGTTGATCAGTACTGTCTGTCCCTCGGTCACGGGCACCCGCTGGACCAACACGGCAAAGGCGCTACGGAAGGCGAGCATGAATCCCGCTGCCTGCTCGTCACTGAACACCTGCGGCACTCGTCGCGTCTTGTTCTCACGTACGTACGTGTACTGCGCGCATCCCCCGATGCCCTCGGTGAAGGGCGTGAGGCCCATGACCCGATCTCCTGCGGTGAAGGCGGAGCCGCGTGGTGCTTCGACGACCACGCCGACCGCTTCTTGTCCCGGGGCCGGCAGGGCATCCATGCCGGGGTAGGCGCCCTCCAGCATCAGCAGGTCGGGCAGGCCCAGGCCGGCTGCATGTACTTTGATCAGGAGACGCCCCTCCTCCGGGGCGCCGTAGGTGCGCTCGATGAGTTCCAATACCTGGTCGGGCGCGCCCAATGACCGCGCCTGCCATGCTTCAGCTGTCAACATCGCCCGGGGGCCTCTTCTCGTAGTGGGGTGGCTGCCGCCGTACCGGCGGGAATGAATGCCGGACCGGTGGGTGTGGACGCAACGTCCGGGGCTGACTCCGAGCCGTGTCGGGGCACGCTCGTGCAGCGGTCTCCCTCCCTTCAGCGGGTCTGGTGGATGACTTGGATCTCGGTGAAGCCTTCCAGCGCCCAACGGCCGGGGCTCGGCGATGCATTCGAGGAACGATGCGCGGTTGCGTGTGATGCCCGGAGTCTGAACGACGAAGTCCTAGGCGAGGAACTCGCGGAAGCGCGGCGCGTCGCAGCCTAGATCAAGAGGACCAAAAGGTCCAGTCTGGGCCTGGCTGGTAGCTCCCCGCCGTGCCCGAAAAGGGGGGCACCCCTCCGGATCCCGCACAGGTCGACGCGCGACCCGCTCTGTGGCAGATAGGGTTGATAGGTCTATAGGGGTCTTAACGCTCGACCGCGGTCAGGGAGCGGCAGATGCGCGCCTCGGACGAACTCCTGCAGCGGGACACCCCGCCGGCTTTTAGACACTGAACCGTATCGTCCGCTGCTTCAACGCCGCCATGGCTACGAGCCCGCGCCGGCAACCGTGTTGACGCGCACCAACGAGTTGCTCACCACGATGGACGCACCATGCTGCGCGTCGATCCGCGCGACGGTCGGGTCATCGGCACCAGCGCCGGCCACGTCCCCCTGCTCCACGCACGCGACGACGGGCTCGACGTCCAGGCGACAGCGGATCTCACTCGACCCCGTCGTCGCCGTGCACCACCCGGACTGCGTGGCCGTCCCGGTCGGCGGGTGGCGGGTCCTGTCCCAGTGAATCGGCGGGCTATCACGCTGATCATGGCCCAGCAGATCATGGTTTCGGCGTGCGCGGGACGTGGTCGTAGTCGCGTGCCTGGCGTCGGTGGGCGGCGAGCCAGGCGAACGTTCGCTCGACGGCCCACCGCTTGGGCTGGACCAGCCCTCGTTCTCCAACGCCTACTGGGACAACAAGGCACCCGGTATCTATGTGGACGTCGTGTCCGGGGAGCCGCTCTTCGCCTCAGTCGACAAGTACGACAGCAGCACTGGCCGGCCCAGCCTACGGGCGTCGAATATCGTCTTGTACAGCGTGTTGCGGTTCGTCTTCAGCTCGCTGGCCAGCGTTTCCAAGGGGACCCCGTTGGTGACGGCGGTGAAGACCCGCCGCTGGCGGGGGGTCAGTGCTGTCTCGACTGCATTGCGCGTGGCTTCGACCAGCTCTCTCGCCTGCGAGTGACCTGCTGGGTCGATACCGGAGCGGTCCGGCACTTGCGCCAATTCATCAATGTCGAGTTGGGTGTTTGAAACACGCCGGAAGTGGCGGTCCAAGACGTTGGAAACTTCGAGCACAACGAATCGGAATGCCCATGTGGTGAACTTGGCGTCGCCTCGAAATTGCTGAATCTTTTTCGTAATTCTCATCAGTGCGTCGACTGCCGCCTGGTAGGCGAGATCGTTCAGCTCGGGCCCGCCAATTCGGTATCGGGGCCCCCGGCGGAACATTTCGTTCATGGCGATGCCCACCAGCAGTTCGTGGAGCCGTGCGCAGGCCTGTTCGTACTGCGGCCCGCTACCGGCCCCGAGCGCTTGCGCCAATGTGGCGGATTCCGGGTCGAGTTGCTCTCTACTCATGGCGAGTCCTGCTGCCGGTGCGCTACCGCCGGCGCCTTGTGAGTCCGGAGCAGGGTGTCCTGCTGGCGAGCTCGCACGATGGTGGGCTCGGCCGCCGCCATCCAATCGACGGCACCGGCAACGTCCGCCGACGCTTGGAGGGCCCTGAGCATCCGATCGAAGGTGCCGTCGGCCGCCCAGCGGCGGAACTGCGTGTGCAAGGTGGTCCAGGCCCCGTATCGCCCGGGTGCTTCCCGCCAGCCGGGCCCGATGCGGAACTTCCACACGATCCCGTTCCAGACCATCCCGTCGTCCAGCCGCTTCCGCCGCGACGCATCATCGAGCAGCAGCGGCCGCACGAACTCCGGCTCGGCATCGGACAGTTTATGGCGACACATGGCTCAACCCTGATCTACGAGACGTGATCGTTCGACGACGCGCTCCAACTGGACTGGCGGTCACTCCAGAGCCCCTCGGGCGTCTGGTACCACGTGGACGGCTGCCTCCTCGGCGGAGGCGGCGCCGTCGTCGATGCCCACATCCCGCGCCCAGTAGTCGTCGCCGTCGTATCCCGCAGCGAGAACGTC
This sequence comes from Streptomyces sp. NPDC088732, assembly GCF_044751205.1. Classification (NCBI taxonomy): domain Bacteria; kingdom Bacillati; phylum Actinomycetota; class Actinomycetes; order Kitasatosporales; family Streptomycetaceae; genus Streptomyces; species Streptomyces sp. NPDC088732. The sequence goes on along the minus strand of NZ_JBIVLI010000026.1, from coordinate 43,327 downwards.
CGTGTCCCAACCGAGGAGTCGCCCCGCACGCTCGTCGCCGACCTGGTCGTCGATGAGCTCTCCATCCGTGCCGATTGTGTCGCCCAGCCCGTCGCCTTCGTCCAATGCGCTGACTTCCGGCACCTCGCGCCTCAGCCGATGCTCCAGGTCCTCGTGGGAGGCGGCCTCCCGCGCGGTGACGCCCCAGTCGTTGACAGCGAGGGGTGTCTCGGCGGGTGAAAAGCCCCTGTCGAAGACGTCCTCGCCCAGCTCGTCCTCGTCGTACTCCTCCTGAGAGCGCAACGGGTTGGAGTCCGTGAGGTCTTCGTAGGGTGGGGGGTTGTCTGGTGACGCCATTATGGCCTCCATGTCGTCGGAGCCCGGTGACGGGCTCGGTGCTTGCGCCTCGGTGACGGCGCAGCGGAAGTAGGGCAATCCAAGCGGCCCGGTATCGACGCGGCGTCTATCCGGCGTGGTCACCCGGGTGATGAGTCGGCCGCCCTTCTGATGCGCACCCCTGCTCGGCCGACCGACGGGGCGCGTCCTCGGGAGCCGCGAGCCAGAGCGCCACGTGTGGCCTTCAGTCACACTGCAAGAGGAAAGGCGGCGATGTCGGGGCTGCCACGGATCAGGTCGTGGCACAGGCCGGCGGATCGATCGGCGGCCAAGCGCGCGAGGATCTGCCGAGTGATCATCCTGTCTGGCACGAGTGTGCCCGAGTCTCTGCGGCCGGTGGGTCTCTCGGCGACGAGGACGGCATCGGTGTCGACTGCGGTGTTGCGACCACAGTCGAGGTCGGTGGCGAGTTGGTGGGAGGAAGCAGCGGTGTCCCCGGGGCGAGGTGACCGGTGCGACGACGCTTTGACGTGGGGCCCGGCGCGCCGGGCCCCGCGGGGGCTGGACGTGTTGGCCCGACCCCCGGGGTCCCGTCCCCGTCAGCCGGGCACGATGTTGTGGTTGACCCGGAACATGTTGGTCGGGTCGTATGCCTTCTTCGCGGCGGTCAGACGCCGGTACCGTTCGGCGCCGTAGACCTGGCTCAACCGCTCAGGGTCGGTGGCCTCCTCGACGGAGAGAAAGTTGACCACCCTGCGACCGTCCGCCCAGGGCTCCATCGCCTTCATGATCTCCTCGAGTGCGCCGCCGAGGAACCCGGCCTGCTCCGGGGAGCCCACGCCGAAGCCGAAGAGGACGAAGGGAAGCCCTCGACTGGAGACCGCGTTGGGCACCGCGGGCTCACGGTCGAGCGCACCGCCCAGCATCCGGATCTCGACGCTCACCAGCGGGGAGTCCGACCCGGGACCGAGCAGTTCGATCAGCTTGTCGGCCGCCTCAGCGGGAAACGCGCGCAGCATCGTGGTGCGGTCGTAGTAGGGCATCGGCGCCGGAGGGTCCATGTGGATGGCGCCCATGGCGGTGTAGGGCATCTCACCAACGGCGTCGACGAGCGCCGGGGCGGCCGCGCGCAGCGGGGTGATCAACCGCTCGCCCTCGGCCATCGGACCGAGGAAGGCGAACCGCACGTGCACCACGAACGCCCCCCGCAGCGGCTCGGGCAACTCGGGCAGCGGGGGCAGCCGTTGCACGGCCAGCGAGGAGGACATCTCCTCCGGCATGTCCGACTGCCAGCTGCGCCAGGCGTGCAGCACATCGGCGAGGTGTTCGCCGGGGAAGTAAATGCCGCCGCCGTAGAAACGGGTCAGCGGGAACAGGTCGAACTCCAGCGCGGTGACCACGCCGAAATTGCCCTTGCCTCCGAGCAGGGCCCACCAGAGCTCGGGGTCGCTCTCGGCCGTGACGTGTCGCAACTCCGCGTCGGCGGTCACCACCTCCAGCGAGCGGACATGGTCGGCCGCGTATCCCAGGCTCCGGCCAAAGACCGGACTGAGTCCGCCTCCCAGGGTGTAGCCCGCCACGCCCACCAGCGGAGCCGACCCACTCACCGGGGCGAGGCCGACGGCGGCCGCCCGGTCGATGACCTCCTGCCAGATCACCCCGGCTTCGACCCGTGCGCTTCGCCTGTCGGCATCGACGCAGATGCCCTTCATACGCCGGGTGGAGATCAGAACCCCGCCCCGGGCGGGATCGACCTGCTGGTGCCCCGTGGTCTTCACCGTTACGGGCCGGCCCTGACAGGCCGCGAAAGAGATCGCCGCCTGCACATCGGCCGCGTCGGCCGCACCGACCGCGAGCGCCGGTTCAAGGGAGAGGTTTAGGTTGTATATCTGACATTCGGTGTCGTAACCCTCGTCGCCGGGCAGCAGAACCGGGCCACTCACCAGCGATGCAAGTTCGGCAGCCTCCGCAGCCGACACGGGTATGAACGGATCGTCAAAAGTCATGAGTTCCTCGTGAAATATGCCGCGGGATGGGTGGGCGGTCGCCCGTGAGTGATCCCGCGTATGCAAGTAGGTGCCGCAGTGGTGCTGGTAGGGCCGTGTACCCGACCGGCAGGCAATGGGCCCATTTGTGATATCTGTAATCTGATCTAAGAATCTCCCTGGGGTGCCATGAGGCAGGCCGATCGACATCAAGGCGTCCTGCAATCCCGGGACGGGGCACCTGGCCAGCGTTCGTCGCGGCGGTCACATCAACGGCGAAAACGTCGCTCCGAGGTCCTACCCTTGGCGTGGGTGTCGTTCTGGGTTGCTGGCCTCTGAGTGCTATCTCAACCTGCACTGTCGCCGAAGCGTTCGGTACGTATGCGCTCAGGTGCGTGTCCCAGGAGCACCAGGTAGGCGGCCGTCTTCTCGACGAACCCGGCGGGCCCGCACACGTAGCAGGTCGGTTCGAAGTCCGGGGGCCAGCCGCCGCGGGCCAAGTCCTCGGGGGTGATGCGTCCCGGCGGGCGTGGTGAGTCGTTCGGGGCCTCTCTGCTGTATAGGTACGTCGTGTCCAACCCCGGCGCCCCTTGGTTCAGCTCCGAGCGGTACAGCAGGTCGGACGGAGTCCGCACTGCGTAGAGCAACCGGAAGGGGGTCCGGCTGGCGGCGGCCTCCCGTGCGCGGACCATGCACATGAGAGGCACGAGTCCTGATCCGCCCGCCACCAGCAGAACTGGTTCCGTCTGCTGCAGCCTCCAGATGAACCAGCCGCCGACAGGCCCGCGCAGTTCGAGTCGATCCCCGGGCACGAGCTCGTCCACGAGGTAGGGCGACACCTCACCGCCGGGTGTGCGTTGGACCGTCAGATCGAGGGTCAGGCCGTTGGGGGCAGAGGCGATCGAGTAGCTTCGCTGAGTGCTGTAGCCGTCCTCCGCCGTCAGTCTGACGTCCACATGCTGGCCGGCCAGGTGCCCGGGCCAGCCCGGCACGTCCAATGTCAGAGTGACGGCCGTCGCCGACTCCACGCGTCGACTTGTCACCTCGGCGATCCGCCACCGGAGCCGGTCGCCTAGTCTCCCTGGTACCGCTGCTCTCGCCATGGGTCTCCGTAGTTGTGATAGCCGGCCCTCTCCCAGAAGCCGGGCAGGTCGCTTCGCCGCAGCTGCATCTCGTGGACCCACTTCGCGGACTTCCACAGGTACAGATGCGGCACCAACAGCCGGGCAGGGCCGCCGTGTTCGGCGGTCAGGTCTTTGCCCCCGCAGCCGTAGACGATCCAGGCCCTGCCGTCGACCAGGTCGGCGAGGGGGATGTTCGTGGTGTAGCCGCCGTACGACGTGACGAGGACGTGCTCGGCGGCCGTCTCCACGTCCGCGAGCAGTACGTCCAGCGACACGCCCCGCCATTCGGTGCCGAACTTCGACCACTTCGTCACGCAGTGCAGATCGACGGTCGGGGACTCTGCCGGGAGTGCCATCAGACCTGCCCAGTCCCACACGTGCTCCTTGTCGACCTCCGTGGTCACGGACAGTTTCCAGTCGTCCCGCCGGATGCGGGGCGTCGGCCCGGCAGACAGCACCGGGAATCCAGTCGTCTCGTACTGCCCGGGCGGCAGCTTCGTGCCGGGCGACGGCCTTCGCCCATGGAAGCCACGCGAGATCAACGCCATGTTCCTCGCCATCCCTAGTCGTCCAGTGGTGCCCTGCTGGCCCCATCGGAAGTGAGCGCAGGCCCGCCCTACTACTCCTCGTGCGTATGCAGCCTGATCGACGCCCTCCGACCGACCTGCCCGGGGTATGCGCCCCGGGCGGGGCGCACGGATCCCACGGCCGACGGCGGGGCCTCGTCGCCCCATACGTCTTCCACCAGTCTCGAAAGGCTCACAGGCTTGCCGGCGTGAACAACAGCGCAGCAGGCACGGCGCACTGGCTCGGCTGACCGGCTCCGGCCCCTACTCCATCTTTCTGCAGCCGGACCGGGCCGAGCACGAGAGCTCGACGCCTGCATCCATGTTGCCTACCGCCTTGGAGATCCTTGAGGCTTTGCTGCTTGACCGTCCGCGGGGGACTGCCTTCCTCAAAGATACAGCACGTCGGACCGATTTTCGGGACCAGATCGTCCATTGTTGGAGTAGCGGATCACGCGTCTCTGCAGGTGGACGCTTCCCTACTGGCGGCCGCGGTCCCGGGTTGCGGACGAAGGCGTCTCCGTTCTCCACACAACGCACCGGCCACGTGATCACCCGGGTACTGACCGGGCGCCGCCCGATCGCGACCTCACGCCCTTTCGCCCCGAGCTGCCTCTGCCCGGCCGGAGGGCAGTGCGTTCGGTCGACCCCACAAGGAATTGAGCCGCTGCGGCAGCTGGTGCTGACGTTCGAGTACTGACGTAGCCTGCAGCGCGATCACATCCCGCGCCAGTGCGTCCTTGTCGGGGTAGTGACGGTAGAGCTGGGACTTGCTGGTCCCACTGGCGGTTCTGATGTCGTCAAGCGTCGTGGCCGCAACGCCCTTGACGTACATCACGTCGGCAGCGGCCCCCCACGATGCGCTCTCGCGTCGCCCGGCCGCGCGCGGTCAGTCGGGAGTCGCGTCGGTCGTGTACCTCTTCCGCCACATTGGCCGGCCTACCGCTGCAGATGGACCTTACAGTCCCCTTACTGCTTTCCGCCCTCAGGTGCAGGTTGCCAAGGCTGCGGTGGGTTGTGGTCCGTGACCGGGGCAGAGGATCTTTCCGACGCGGCCGGAGGCAGTGCCGCAGCGCGGGCAGCATCTCCGCGTGAACCGTGCCGCCCGCGGGCTGTTGGGGCCGTCCGGCGCCGATACCGACGCGGGACGGGGCAGGGGGGAACGTGACACACGCAGCGTCGTGAAGGGTCCGGTCGAGTCAGGCAATCCGCGTCGCCGCGGTCCGGTAAAGGTCGAGCAGTACGGCGCGGGCTGGGCAGCGGGGCAGGTCAGCCACCACTTGGCGCCCTTTGCTCGCTTCCCGCGCGGTGTACTCGCGGGCTTGCTGGAACGCGGTGTGGCGACGAAGGAGCTCGAGGGCTTCTTGGTGATCGCGGTCGTCGTGGAGGCTGTCGTAGAGCAAGGCGCGCAACCGGCGGTCTGCGGGGTCATGGGGATCGGGGGCATTGCGCGCAGAAGCAGTACGGGGAGCGTGTCGACGCCTTGGCGCAGGTGGGTGCCGGCTTCCTTTCCGGAGGAGGTGGGGTCGCCTGATATGTCGAGGAGATCGTCGGCAAGTTGGAAGACGCGACCGAGGGTTTCACCGAAAGTGTCGAACGCCTTGACGATGTCGGGTTGGGCGCCTGCGGCCATGGCGCCCGTGCGGCCTGCGAGGGCTATGAGGGAGCCGGTTTTGTCATCGACCACCTTCAGGTAGTGGGTGAGGAGGTCTTCTCCTGGGCGGGGCCCTTGGACTTCGAGGGCTTGTCCTTGTACGAGGCGGCTGAGTGCCGATCGTTGGGCGCGGATGACCTCCGCACCCAGCTGCGCGGTCAGTTGCGCGGCGCGCGCGAGGAGGAAGTCGCCGGAACGTACGGCGATCCGGTTTCCCCATGGGGCGTTGACGGTGGGGACGCCACGCCTGACGTGGGTTTGGTCCATGACGTCGTCGTGGTGGAGTGATGCCAGGTGGATGAACTCGACGACTGCGGCGGCTTTGATGACGGCGGGTGCGTCGCACTGGCGCCAGACCGGTGAGAAGCCAAGTGGCGTCATGGTGCGGACCCCTGATCAGATCGGAGCCTTCCTCGATGCTGCCGAGGAGTCCCGGCTTTACGCGTTCTTCCACCTCATCGCTTTCCGGGGACTGCGCCGAGGGGAGGGTCTGGGTCAGGACTGGCGAAACGTCGACCTTGACGGCGGGCACATCACCATCGCCAAGGAGATCATCGTCGACAGTCGGTCAGTCTTCGAGGACGAGCCGAAGACCGACGGCAGCGCGGCGACGATCGCCTTGGACTCCTTGACGGTGGACGTCTTGCGTGAGCATCGGGCGCGAAAACTCGCCGAGCGCGAGGTGTGGAATGCAGAGGCCGCTCGGGCTCGAGCGGCCGACCGGGAGGTGACGGACTGGCCGGTGACAGACAAGGTGTTCGTCGAACCGGACGGAACCTGGCTGCACCCCGAGCGGGTGTCACGCGAGTTCCGACGGATCTGTCGACGTGCGGATCTGCCGCCGATCAACTTGCGGGATTTGCGGCACTGTGCTGCCACTCTCATTCACGCGGGAGGGGGGTGACCTCCATGCCATCAAGGAGACGTTGCGACACTCGACCATTCAACTCGCCTCCGAGACGTACACCTCACTGCTTCAGGACGTGGACCGGACCATCGGAGAAAGAGCTGCTGCTCATCCTGCCGCCCCTGCAAGAAGCGGCGCACCGCATGCCCTCCGCACCAGGCCGCGCCGCTACGTTGTGGACCAGGTCCCGCTTGCCACCTCCGAGCGGTGACGACCGCTCCTCGCCAGGACGGGCGCGTAGATTCCCGCCATGACCGGTGACTGGCGAATGGACCGAATCGGGGCTGCGCTGAGGGGTGGGAACCCGACTGTGCTGCGTCGACTGACGGCGGGGTTCGCGGTGATCGGAGATGTGCAGTTCCTGCCCGGCTACTCGGTTCTGCTGGTGGACGAGCCAGAGGTGCAGCGGCTCTCGGACTTGCCGAGGGCGAAGCGGCTGTCGTTCCTGTCGGACATGGACCAGCTCGGCGAGGCGGTCGAGCGTGCCTGTCGGCGGTTGGACCCGGCCTTCCGGCGGATCAACCTGGAGATCCTGGGAAACACGGACCCGTTCCTGCACGCGCATGTCTGGCCGCGGTTCGAGTGGGAGCCGGCAGATGCAGCGGGCGCCCCGGTGTGGCTCTATCCGCGAGAGCGGTGGAGTGACGAGCAGTTCAGGCTCGGTCCGCAGCACGACGTACTGCGGGATGCGATCAGCGGCGAACTGGACCGGCTGCGCTCGGTGGCCTGACCACGACAGCGGCCCCCCACCCGCCACGGATGGCAGGCCGCTCGCTCAGCCGCCCGGTCAGGCGGGCGGCTCGGTCCGCTCGACCGAGGCTGCGGAGGTGGCGGCCCGAAAATCGGGTTCAGTCGACCCAGGTGACGACGGCGAGGCCTCGTTGGGCGGCGGTGTTGTAGAAGCTCCGCAGCGCGGTGAAATGCTGGACCAGGTAGTCGTGAGGGTGTCCGTTGAATCCCTCGAATCCGCAGGCTTGGGCCGCTTCCGCGCTGTTCGAGGGAAGCAGGCTCAGAGCCTGGTCCAGGTCGATGGCGTTGAGGGTGTCGGCGATTTGGGCAACTTCCGTGTGCGTGAGCAGTGCGGGTGGGGCATCGAATCCGTCATAGACCTCGGGATGGTCGAGACATGCCACGTCACTGCTGTTGTCCCCGGAGATGCTTCGGTCGAGCGCGTCGAGGTGCTCCTTGTCGACGTGAGCCCACCGGAAGAAGCTGATCAGACCCCAGATCGCCCAGTCCAGGTCAAGGGTGTCGTCCCGCGGCGGGTCCCATTGAGGATCATTGTCGGGAGAGGCTGCCGCGTTCTGCCGGCATTGCTCCAGGTAGCGGGGGGTGACTCGTGCGAGCTGCTGCGTCAACGCCATGCGGTGCAGTATCGCGAACGCCGCTCGGGGTGAGGGAAGCCCCCTGGGCACATGGGCGACTGCACCTCGTGGCGGGCTCGGGGTCTTCGCCGCGTACGTCCGCCACCCGGGCACCAGGTCCGACGACTTCATGCTGCGGGGCCTCGAGCGCGGCCGGTAGCCGCGAGTCTTCCGTCCGCCCAGGTCAGAAGAGAGGCAGTGCCGGCTCCTCAGCGGCGGGGGCGGCCATGTCGGCGCCGAGCTCCAGCTGGTGCGCACCGGTCGGCAGGTCCACGACCAAGCGGGAGCTGGAGCACGACACCAGAGCCCCGCCGTACTCGGACCGCATCCCGGGCTCGTCGTGACGCGACAGCCGGCCCCGGCCGAGGGTGCCGGCCACCGGGCGGGCCGCGATGGGCCTGCCGCATGTCGGGCAGGGGATGCGAGGCAGTTTCATGGCTCCAGTGTGCCGGGACCGTCTGACAGGTGGAGCAGCCGCATCCCGGCCGTGCGCGCATCGAGCGTCGGCAGGACGAGTCCTGCCCGATTCGGGTCATGAGCGCTTTACGTCGTAAACCCGGCTGATGAGCCCCTCCGTCGCCAGCCTCCAACTGTCGAGGCCGGCCCTGCTCGCGATATCCCGCATAGCCGCCTCGCCGGCGTGGTTGCCCAGTGCTTGAGGTCCCTTTTGTGCCATCGCGGACGGGAGGCACAGGGCAGTGGACAGACCCGCGAACGCCCGGCCCACCGGGTTGATGTTGTCCTGGGGCCGATGCGAGGTATTCGGTTCCACAATCATGCAGGTCCCGTCCTTCGCCAAGGCCTGCTCGGCACGGTGCAGCGCCTCGCCGGGATTTCCCATGTCGTGGAGGCAGTCGAAAAAGGTGATCAGGTCGTATTTATCACCCGGGAAGTCGCCGACTGTCGCAGCCTCGAAGGTCACGCGGTCAGCCAGACCGTGCTCCTTTGCCAGTTCACGTGCCGCTTTGATCGACGGTTCGTGGAAATCGAAACCGTAGAAGCGGGATTTCGGGTAGGCCTCGGCCATCAGGAGAGTGGAGTATCCGTAACCACAGCCCACGTCCGCCACCGACGCCCCATGCTCCAGCTTGTTCACGACGCCGTCGAGTGACGGCAGCCATTCATCCACCAGCGATGCTGCGTACGTGGGGCGGAAGAACGCCGCAACGCCTTCGAAGAGCGCATCGGAGTGGTGCTGCCACCCCACATCCTGTCTCCCGAGGAATGCCTCCACCAGGGCTTCCTCTGTGGCGTACAGGGCCTTCAGCAACGCGAACAGGCCCATGGCGTAGGCAGGCGAAGCAGGGTCGGCGAGAACCGCCGCGTGCTCGGCCGGCAGAGAATAGGTGTTCGCCTCGGCATCGAAGAGTACGTACTCGCCTGCCACCTGGGTGTCCAGCCACTCCCGCACGTATCGCTCGACAAGACCGGTCCGCTCGGCCAGCTGCGCTGAGGTCATCGGACCTGCCCCCGCCATCGCCGTGTACAGTCCGAGCCGCCCTCCTATTGAGGTCGACAGTCCGGCAACGGCGGCCGCACCATCTCCGACGACGCGTCCCAGAAACGCCATCACCCGCTCCGGATCCACGGCTTCAGAACTTTGCGTCATGACCGCAACCCTCTCCGTGTGCAGTGATTTGCCACACCATGGAAACAGTAACAGCGGTCTTCGATACGGGCGTTTGTTCCCGCACGTCGAAGTAGGTGATCCGGGCACGGCCGACACGCAGTCGCGCCGACGCCTCGGAGGGTGAACGGAGCTGTGGTTCCTGCGTGTTCCGGCCTGGTCGGCATCCCGCCTCACGCTGGGGCCGCTCGATTTGCGCATCGCGTGACATCGCCTAGCCTGGTGTTCCAGGGCTTATGGAGGATTCCATGTCGCTCATTCAAGTGAAGGCAATTGAAGGCGTTTACGACGAGCAGCAGAAGCGGGAGATCATATCCAAGCTGACGGATGCGCTCGTTGAAATAGGCGGAGAGCATCTTCGGAGTGTGGTGGTGGTCACGTTCGAGGAGGTGGAGAGCGGGTCCTGGGGGATTGCCGGAACCCCCGTGACAAAGGAGGACGTGCAGAAAATGTCCGGAGGTTGAGCATTGACCTCAGAGGAATCGAGGTCAACCCGGCCGGCCCGACGATCATAGGAATGAGCGCCTCAGACCCACGCTTGGACCATGTATGGCGACTTTGTTTTCCCGTATCATCGCCGGTGAGCTGCCTGGACGTTTCGTCTGGCAAGATCCAGAGATCACCGCATTCCTCACCATCGCCCCGTTGCGGCCCGGCCACACTCTTGTTGTGCCCCGCAGTGAGGTCGACCGATGGACGGATGTTGACGGGGTCCTCCTGGCGCGTTGCTTCGAGGTGGCTCAGGCTGTCGGGCAGGGGGTGATGCGGGCCTGGAATGCTCCGCGGGCCGGGCTCGTGATCGCGGGCTTCGAGGTGCCTCACCTGCACATACATGTGGCTCCCGTCTGGGGCATGCCCGACTTCGACTTCAGTGACATCAGGGAGGCAGAGGCATCAGCTTTGGACGAGGCCGCGGCAAAGCTCCGTGCCGCCTTGCTCGAGCTCGGTCATGAACAAGCTCGAGACGCCGGAGCCGGGCCGTGAACTTTGACCCGGCAAGATGTCTCCACGTTTCCATCCATGTGTACGCCCCCAACGCTGATCCACTGGGGGCCGAGAAGTCTTTCTGGCCGCCAGTCAGGGTGGCGCACCCCGGCGTCGGGCCCAACCCGTGAAGAGGACCTTCGCACTGTACGTCGAGCCGCACGTCGCGGACGTTGACGGCACAGGACGCGCTGAGCAGGCACTTGGCTGAACTGCCCCCGGTGTTGTGGAGTTTCGCCGCACACTGGCCGTGGTGGCTCCGTCGTTTCTCCCCCGTCGCGACGGGGCCACCGTCGTGCGCCGACCGTGAGGAGTCCCGGGTATGCGGGTGGATGACTGGCAGCTCACCGAAGACGTCGACGGCTTCCTTGCCGGGGCCGGGGACTTCCTGCACTCCCGTCCCGCCCTGCACACGCTGCTGCTCACGGTGACGGAGGTTTTGCGCGCGCGTGGAGCGGCCTCGAACGGCGCCCAGGCCCCCGTCTTCGGCAGCCTGGAGCACGGGGGCGATGTGGCCGCCGCCTTCTTCCGCACACCGCCCCGCCGGCTGAACCTCACCGAGCTCACCGTCGACCAGGCCGACGTGCTCGCGGCCCGCCTGTCTCACCTCGGCCACCGACTGCCGGGCGTCACCGCGGTCGACGACACGGCGGTCGCGTTCGCTGATGCCTGGGGGCGCCGCACCGGGGCGGTGCCGGTACTCGTTCAGCGGCGACGCCTGTACCGCCTCGGAACGTTCACCTCGCCCGAGCCCGCCCCGGAGGGCCGCAGCCGCGTCGCCGGCGTCGAGGACAAGGAGCGCCTGGCCCAGTGGCACGACGACTTCGCGGTGGCGACCGGAGAGGCCCCCGCCGGGGGCACCGGCCCGTCGGCCGGTTACCGGCGCTTCACGTTCTGGGAGACCTCGGACGGCACCCCCGTGTCGATGGCGGGCGTGACGCCGATGGTCGCGGGCCAGGTCCGCGTGGAGCCCGTCTACACCCCGGCCGAGCTGCGCGGTCGCGGGTACGCGGGCGCGGTGACGGCAGAAGTGAGCCGAGCCGCGCTGGCCGCCGGAGCAGCGGAGGTCGTGCTGTTCACGGACCTGGCGAACCCGACGAGCAACGCGCTCTACCAGCGCATCGGGTACCGTCCGGTCGCCGACTTCGCCTCGTTCGACTTCGCTTGAGCCACGGTTCGCCCTGGTAGCGCGTGCCCGGGCAAGCGAACCTTAGGGGCTGGTCGTTGTCGGCTGCCGATGCGGCGGCCATCCAGTGACGCCGGCCGCGGAATGTGGGACAGGCGCTTGAGAGGTGTCCTGTGGCTGCGTCTCGACCTCCTCTTGACCTGTGGCTTTTCCTCGGCTGAACTGCTCGCACCGTGTGTATGAGTGGCGAACTGTTGGGGGCGGGCATGACGGCGTATCTGACTGAGGCTGATCCACTGTGGACCAGGCACTCCGGGGAAGCGGGGCACTACGGAGCGCCTGAATGGGGCCCGGAGGACTTGGAGCGCGCCGCGATGTTCCTGGCCGAACTCGCGCCGCAGGCGCGGCAGGTGTTCCACCACCTGCTGTGCAACCCTGGCAGGAGAATCCACTGCACGGAGTTGGTGGACAAGGCCTTGGGCGGCCCGAACGAGAGCGATCCGGCGCGGCGCGTCGCAGGGGCGCTGTCCGGGATGAGCAAGGGACACACCAACAGTGAGCGGCGGCTCCCGTTCTACTGGTGGGAGGCTCCTGAGGGCAGCGCCGGTGCGACGTACGCAGTCCGCCCCTCGGTGGCAGCGGTGTTCCTGGCCGCTCAGTTCAACTCCGCCTGATTGTACGGCTGCTGACGGCTTTGGAGCGGTGCACACCGAGTGGGAACCGGCTGTTCCTTCGGTGCATGCGTCGGATCGACGTGCGTCCGGGCCAGGGCGAGGTGTCCGCGAGGGTGCGAGGGGAGTTCAGCCGATACAGCCTGGTACGGCACCCGTCGGGGCGCAGTTGTTCGGCGTGTTGTCGGTGACCCGTGTGCGGTTCAGTGTCGCCGTGCCTCCTGGGTCGACGTTGACGCCGCCGCCATTGCTCGCGGTGTTGTTGCGCACCTTCGAGTCGTTCAGCGTCGCCACGGCATTTGCACCGACGCTGACTCCGCCGCCCGTGGCTGCCGTCGTGTTGTGACGCACCAGCGTGTGGTTCAGGGTCAGCCTGCCATTGGCGCCTGTGACGCGGATGCCGCCACCGGAGCCGACAGGGGACGTATTGTCACTCACCTCGGAGTAGTCCACCGTGGCCGTGCCGTCGTTGAAGATGCCGCCCCCGTTGACGGTGTTGACTGTGTTGTGATGCACCTTCGATCGGCTGACCATCATCGTGCTGGGGCTGACGTTGTCGATCCCGCCGCCGAGTGTCTGAGCGGTGTTGTGGTGCACTGAGGTGGATTTCACCGTCAGCGTGCCTTGGTTACGGATGCCGCCCCCGGTACCCGTGGAGGTGTTCTTGGCCAGCGTGGAGTCCTCCACCGTCACCGTGCCGCTCTCGTTGTAAATGCCTCCGCCCCCAGGACCGGTGGAGGAGTTCCCGGTCACCGTGGAATGAGTCACTGTCAGCGTGCCGCCGGAGTTGCGGATGCCTCCGCCCTGACCTCCCTGGCCACCGGTGATGGTCAGGCGGGTCAACCGCACCTGCACGGCTGCGCTGATCGTCACGGTGGTGCCTGTGTGATTGCCGTCGAGCACTGCCTGTTTCCGGCCGATGAGGGTCAGGGCTTTCCCGATGGTGAAGGGACCGGTGCACGTCCCTTGCACGGTGAGTTTCGCCCCCGGAGCAGCAGCCGCGATGGCGGCCTGCAGGGCTGAGGAGTTGCTGCGGCAGTCCACCGCGGTGTCTCCACCTGCCGCGGTGGCACTCACCCCCGCCAACGTCACTGCTCCCGCCGTCGCCGACACTATGGTCCACCGCAGCCACACAGCCCGGTTCGCTCGCCTGAACACCCAGATCCTCCTGTCACGGCGCAGGGCGTGCCGAACGGCCCCGCACTACTGTCGTCGTCAAGAGCCGCGTGAGTTCCCTTGACCGGCGGGAGGGGTTCCCCACCGGGTGACGACTTTCGCGGTGCCGCGCCGTGGATTCCCCCGTACGGCCGAGGAAATTGACCACCACGGCCCATGGTGGCCGGAGTCGTCTCTCGGAGTGCATTGGGGCGACCCCGCGCTGCGCAGCACTCCACGGATACATTCGAAGCCCGCCGCCGAAACTGTCGCCAAGCGGTACCCCGACAGCGAGGTCCGCGAGAAGCCGAAGACGCACGCTGACGCGAAGACCGGGGAGGCCTCCGCCTCCTGACGGGTCAGGCCCGGCACACTACATGGCGCGCCGGGCCTCACACGGTCTACCACCAGATGACCACGTATCCGTCGCGGCCGTTCTCACCCGTGGTGACCGAGCCGCCCGCGCCGCCGGAGCCGCCGACGCCTGCATCCGAGGGCGCTGGTTGTACGACGCCGTCCACCGTCGGGCGGCCGCCCAAACCGGGCGGCTGGATCGACGCCGACGGAGCGTCTCCGCCACTGGCGCCCTGTCGGGCCGTGCCCTCGTTGCCCTCACAGCTGGCCGTGCCACCCGCACCACCAGTTAGTGTCGAGAGATTCCCGCCCACACCGCCGTCGGCGATCACAATGCCGCCTAGGCCATTGAGCGCCCCGCTGGGGTTGCCCCCGAATCCGTTCCCGGTTTGACCGGGGCCTCCTATGCCCACGACCACGTCGACGGGAGTGCCCGGCTGGACCGGAAGGACACACCAGACAAAGCCTCCCGCGCCACCACCGGCCCCGGCGGTCGTGCGGTTGCCTCCAGAACCGCCTCCACCGCCGCCCCAGGCTTGGATGAAGACTGTGGTCACGTTGGCGGGCGGCACGAATTGACCGTCGTCGTCGAAGACCCTCAAGCCGTGCCCCGGAGCGACACCGGGCGGCCCCGCAGGACCCTGACCTCCCGGATCACCCTTGGGGCCGGTCGGTCCAGGGGGGCCCTGAGGCCCTGGACCGCCAGGGTCACCCTTGGGTCCTGCTGGCCCGTCCGGACCCTGTGGTCCGGCAGGCCCTGCGGGGCCTTGCGGCCCGGGAGGCCCAGGAGGGCCAGGAGGGCCAGGAGGACCGGGGCGTCCAGGACGGCCCGGGTAACCGGGGCGGCTCGGGCAGAATCCGGGGAAGTCCGGGAAACTGAAGCACGGGTCTTCAAGACCGGCATAGGCAGGGGGCTTCACGGCATCGGCCTCGCCACCGCCGGCGCTTCCCCCGTACGCCGCACCCGTCATGGCGCTGGACGCCAAGGCCGCACTCGCGGCCACCGCCCACATCCGCATGCTGCCTCTGTGCCCCCGAACGGGCATCCGAGGCATGGCTATTCGGGACAACACGTCACCTCCAGGAAAGGGCCCGCAGCGGGCGGCAGACGCCGCTCACCAGGAGAAAAGAGCTGACATGCACAGCAGCGAGCCCACAGCAAGAATCGCCCTGCCTCTTGCGGCGTGCACATTGGGAAGCCGACCGAGTGACCTGCGGAGTTGCAACGCGTCCTGCTCGCAGCCGACCGCCGACGCCGTAGCGAAGCGCAGCCTCGACAGCGAAGTCCGCGAGAAGCCGAAGACGCCTGCTGACGCGCCCGCTGAAGGGGCTCCCACCGCCTGACGACGCAGGACCGGCGTGCCCGCGCGGTCCGCCGGGCCTGCCGTCACTCTGATGAGCCCAATGGGGTCGAAGCAGCGACGTACGTTGCGCTGGAGGACCGCGGCCGCCACGAAGACCGCGACGGGCACCATGACGACCGACTCGGCCTCGTCCGGCACAAGTGCGAAGCGCTGCAACCACGCGATGCTCAGGTGGCGTGGACGCGCGGTCTACGGGGTCGTCTTCCGGCTCTGCGACGCCATCGCGGCGGGCGGTGGAGGCGTGGGACAAGAGTCTCGTCCACCAAGGGGCCCGGCCCGGGTCTAACGGGACTGCGTCAGCTGGCCCGCGTGCTCGTGCTCGCAGGCGTCGTTCACCTCGTGGACGAGCCACTCGGGAAACGGGTCGCTCGCCGGAACGTCGTCCTCGTCGGCCATGAGGCAAGCGGACAGCGCCGCGTGCAAGGCCTCCGAGCGCAGGCCCACTCCGATGAACACCAGCTCCTGGGCGTGGGGCGAGTCGGCCTCAAGGGCGCCGGACGGTTCGAACCGTGCGACGGAACCGGCCTGCGACCACAGCCCCGTCACCTGCGGCCTGCTGGCCAGGCGAAAGAAGCCCTTGGAACGCAGGACCTGTCCGAAGGCGCCGCTGTCGAGACCGCCCGTGACGAAGGCCCACAGGCGACCGGGATGAAAGGGGCGGTCGGAGCGGAACACCGTGCTGGAGATGCCGTACTCCTCGGTCTCCGGCACATGGTCCCCGTTGAGTTCCATGACCCACCCAGGAGCTTGCTGAGCCCGTTCCAGGTCGAATCGCCCGGTGCCGAGCACCTGACGGACATCGACCCGACCGTGCCGGGCCGGCACGATGTGCGCGGCCGGGTTGAGGCGCGTGAGCGTCGCCTGAAGCCGGTCGGCGTCGCGGTCGTCCACGAGGTCGAGCTTGTTGAGCACGATGACGTCGGCGAACTCGATCTGGTCCACGAGCAGGTCGCTGACCGTACGCTCGTCGTCCTCGTACTGGTCGAGTCCGCGTTCGGCGAGGCCGTCCCCGCCGGTGAGCTCGGTGAGGAAGTTTGCCGCGTCGACGACGGTGACCATGGTGTCGAGACGGGCCAGATCGCCGAGCGTCGCGCCGTCGTCGCGGGGGAAGGCGAAGGTCGCGGCCACCGGCATCGGCTCGGAGATGCCGCTGGACTCGATGAGCAGGTAGTCGAAGCGCCCCTCCCCGGCCAGCCGGGCCACTTCTTCGAGCAGGTCGTCCCGCAGGGTGCAGCAGATGCAGCCGTTGGTCATCTCGACCAGGCGTTCCTCTGTGCGGGAGAGGACCGCCTGGCCGCCACGCACCAGTGCGGCATCGATGTTGATCTCGCTCATGTCGTTGACGATCACCGCGACACGAAGGCCGTCGCGATTGCGGAGCACATGGTTGAGCAGCGTGGTCTTGCCCGCGCCGAGGAAGCCCGACAGCACCGTCACCGGCAGTCGATCGTGTGCCACGCCCGTCAGCCTTCCGGGCGGAGCAGGCCTCGCTCGTAGGCCTTGGCCAGCCTGCGAGGTACCCGGTACACCGATCCGTCCACCACGACGGGGACCAACTCGGCCGGGGCGGCCTTCCACTGGGCCCGGCGATGGCGGGTATTGCTCCGAGACATCTTGCGCTTCGGTACGGCCACGACAGATCACTCCTCGTTGAAGTCGGGGCCACGTTATATGAAAACGGTTTCCATTACAAAAAGCGGCGCTGCCGAGGAATGATCAGCGCAGTGTCGGCTGGGTCGTGCGCGTCGAGTGGGACAAGGACTTGCCCCGGGTGCTGGTCACGAGGAACAGCAGCAGACCGGCCGTGGTCAGGGCGAAGCCGGCCCAGACGGTGGACAGGGGTCCCCAGCCGGCGTCGAGGGTGATGGCGCCACCGATCGCGCCGAACGAGTTGGCAAGGTTGAGCGCGGCCAGGTTGAGCGCGCCCATGAGGGTGGGGGCGTCCGGGCTGAGGGCGGTCAGCCGGACCTGGATGGTGGGGATGGCGAACATCATGGTGGCGCCGACGCCGAACAGGCAGGGCAGAAGGATGGTCAGGTTGCTGCCGCCCACTCCGATCAGTACGAGGAGCACCAGGACGCCGCCGTAGCCCCAGACGAGGCCGCGGCTCTCGTGCCGGTCGGCTACGCGTCCGCCGTAGTAGTTGCCCACCCCCATGCCGACGCCGAAGACGGCGAGTGCGATCGGGACAAGAGAGGCGTCGCGCAGGGCCGCGTCGGTGATGAACGGGCCGATGAAGGTGTAGACGGCGAAGATGCTGGAGATTCCGAGCGCCGCAACGGTGACCATCAGCCAGACGTCGACCCGGCGCAGCGCGCCCAGTTCGTTCGTGATGGAGTTGCCGCGCAGGTCGCTGGTCCGCGGCAGCCAGGCGACCAGTGCGGCGCCGGCGACGAGGCCGATGGCGACCACGGTCCAGTACATGGCCCGCCAGCCGACGCTCTGACCGATGAACGTGCTGAGTGGCGAGCCTACGATGGTGGCGACGGTGAGCCCGCCCATCACCGTGGCGAACGCCGTGCCGCTCCTTCCGGGGCCGTACACATATGCCGCGACGACGGCTCCCGCGCCGAAGAACGCCCCTTGGACACTTCCGGTGATGAACCGGAAGGCCACCAGCAGGGCGATGTTCGGCGCCAGCGCGGAGAGAACGTTGCCGACCAGGAACAGCACGATCAATCCGAGCAGCAGGGTGCGCCGGTTGACCCGGGCTCCCAGCAGGATGATCGCAGGGGAGCCGATCACCACGCCGACGGCGTAGGCGGTGACCGCGTAGGTCGCGACGGGAATCGCTATGTGCAGATCGGCCGCGAAGAGCTGGATGATGCCGTTGCTGCCGAACTCACCGGTGCCGATCGCGAAGGTGCCCAGCGCCAGGGCGAGCAAGGCCAGCCTCGGATTGCGGATCGGCGCTCTTGCCGAGGTGTGGCGGACCTCCTCGGCGGCACACTGGCCCTTGTACGCCCGTTGATACATCTTTCGTCCTTTCAGGAGCGGTGCGCCCGCCCGGCGTTGGCGCCGGCACGGGACGGCTCTCACCGCTGTGGAAGTCGGTTCTGAGGCAGCGTCAAACGGCTGCGGCCGAGCGAAGCGCGGTCCGTTGGGGGAGACGCTCCGGTTCGTGGCCGGAGCGTCCACCGGGCGGGCTTGCCCGAAGGCCGCGGCCGGGTCCACGACCCACCGCTCGCGGCAGGAGTCGACCCGACCGCCCTTGGGCCCGTCAGCGTGCGGCGCGCTTGATGAACTCGGCCGTCACGGCGGGCTGCGAGATCATCGCGACGTGCGAGGCGCCGACCTCCTGGACGTGCGCGCCGGCCCGCTGCGCCATGAAGCGCTGGGCCGCTGCCGGCAGCACCTGGTCGTCGCGAGCCACGAGAACGTGGGAGGGAATGCTGCGCCAGGCCGGGACAGCGGAGGGCTCGCCCAGGGTGCGGGTGTCGGCCGGTCGTTGGCCGGCCCACATCAGTTCGGTCGTGGCTCTCGGCACATCGCGGGCGAAGACGTCCCGGAAGACCTCTCTCTTGATGTAGCCGTCGACCAGCCCGTCGCCGTAGGGACGGAAGTCCAGCGCGGCCTCGTTCAGCCGGCTTCCCGGGTACCGGGTCTGCAGGCCCAGCAGCGTCTCGTCCTGGTCCGGCATGAAAGCCGCCACGTAGACCAGTGCCGTGACGCCGGTGTTCCCGGTTGCCGCGTTCGTGATGACCATCCCGCCGTACGAGTGCGCCACGAGCACGACCGGTCCCTGCAGGGTGGCCAGGATGCCGCGCAGGTAGGCGGAGTCGGCGGAAACACTGCGCAGCGGGTTCGCCGGTGCGATCACCGGGTAGCCGTCGCGGATGAGCCGGGTGGCGACGCCGTTCCAGCCGGACGCGTCGGCGAACGCACCGTGCACGAGCACGATGGTCGGCTTGGGTCCCTTCCTCGGAGTGTGCGCCTGGGCGCTTGGTGTACTGAGCAGGCCGGTGGTCGCGATTGCGGCGGATCCGGCCAGCAGGGTCCGGCGAGTGGTGGTCATCCGGTGCACGTCCTTCAATTCCGTTGCTCGTCGAAGTGATCGTGGGCGAGCGTAGGTGCGGCCACTTGACGTGCCGTGGACGGTGCGGAGCGCGCGTCGAGCGACGCCTCCATTGAGGATTCAGTGCTCATCAAGTCCGTGGATCCGGATACGCGCAGCCGACCACGTCCGCGGGAGCGGACACCGGCCTTACCGCTGGTCCGCGGCCTGAGCCCATCAGCCGGTGCGGCCATCGGGCGGTAGCTCAGGGGCAGTTCCGTCCCCGAGCCGCACAGCCCGGAGTCGCGGGCACGGCTGTCAGCGGGACGTGCCGTCCGTGAGCTCGGCCAGCAGTTCCTCGGCACGGCGGGCGAACAGGTGGGCCTCGCGCTCGACGGACAGTGCGTGCGCCCGCTCGGCCAGGGCCCGAACCGTGGCGACCGGCTCGCCGCGTGCCCGCAACACCCGTGCCCGGAACAGGAGCAGGAGGCTTTCGGCGTAGCGCTGGCCGTACGTCGCGACGGCCCGGTCCGCCCGGTCGAGTGCCGCGTCGGCCTCGTCCAGCTTTCCGGCCGCCAGCCACATCTCGGCAAGGAACCCGTACCAGGTGGCCAGCCCCGAGCACGGCGGGTCGGAGAGCGACGAGACGATCAGGTCCTGCGCCTCCGCCGCTGCCCCCGCCGCGGCCACTCCGGTCACGGCGTGCGCCCAGCAGCGGGCCAGCCGTTGGTAGCTGCCGAGGAAGCCGAACGAGAACGTGGGGTCCACGGCGATACCGCACTCGGCCGCGTGCAGGGCCCGCGCCGGGTCGCCGATCAGAGCACCGATTCTCGCGGAGTACGCCGCCCAGACCGTGATCGCATAGGGGTCGCCTCCCGAGGCGGCCTCCATCGTCGCGAGCTGGGCCAATGCCGCGTCGACGTCGCCGTGCAGCGCGGTCGTCATCGCGAGCATCCCGGCCGCGATCAGTCGCAGATCGCGCCGCAGCGGCTCTTCCCCACGATGGGCCAGGTCGTCGAGAACGGTCCAGTCGGTCCGGCTCAGGTACCGGAACGCCTCTCCGATGTTGCCGACACCCCACTGGTGGATGCCCCAGGCGTACCAGCCGTAGGCATGCAGGGCAGGGTCGTCGGACGCCTCCCCCTGCGCCAGTAACTGGCCGGCCAGCCGGCCGGCGCGATCCACTTGCAGGCCCTGGGCGTACGCGGCCCAGCGGGAGTAGAGGAAGCCGGCGGCCTCCCGTTCCCTGCCGAGTCCGCGGGAGAGGTGTTCGGCCCGCTCCAGCACGTCGACCGTCGCGCCCACGTATCCCGCGCGCATGCCGTCCACCGCGGTGAAAAGCGACAGGCCGGCCAGCTCCAGCTCGGCCAGGCCCGCAGTCCGTGCCACCCGCGCGGCCGAGTGGAGCTGCCGCGCTGCCGCATCGAGCGACAGTTTGGCCGCGGCGCAGCGGCCGGCCCGGACGAGCGCCGTCGCCGTCCGGGCCGGATCCGCGAGCGGTCCGGCGGACCACAGGTGATGGGCGAGACGCTCGGCCACCATTTCGGTGTCCGCGGCCTTGTCCTCCAGGGCGTCGGCGACCAGTAGATGCAGCCCGGCCGCGCGCTGCGGCGACACGGTCTCGACCACCGATTCGCGGATCAGGTCGTGCGGGAATCTCCATGAGTAGGGGTCGCCGGGCGAAGGTTCGAGCAGGCCCAGCCCTTCGCAGGCCTCCAGGCGGTCCAGACACGTCTGGTGCTCCAGGTCGGCGGTGCGGGCGAGGAGAGCGAGGTCGACGGTACGGCCGATCAGCGCGGCGATCTGCAACAGGCTTCCGGCGTCGGCACCCAGTCCGGTCATCCGGTCGCGAATGACGTCCCGGACGGTTACCGGTACCGCGGTCCGTGCCGCCGTGGCTTCCGTGAGGACATCGCCGTCGGCGAGGAACCGGGACAGCTCGCGGACGAAGAAGGGGTTGCCTCCGCTGCGGCTGTGGATGAGGCGGGTGGCCCCCGGGCCCGGGTCCTGCCCCGTCTCACGGCGGACGAGTTCGGCCACCTCGGCCGGGCCGAGCGGGCCCAGCGGGATCCTGCGGTGACCGGGCAGCCGACTCGCCGCGGCGAGCGTGCGCCCCAGATCCGAGTTCGGCGCGGGCGCACGGTCGCGGAGCGCCCCGATCACGGAGGTCCCGCCCGGCAGCCGGGCCATCAGGTGACCGAGCAGATCCAGCGAGGCGGCATCGGCCCACTGGAGGTCGTCGACGACGAGCACCACAGGTCGCCGCGCCGCTATCTGACGGATGAGCGCCACGGCCTGCTCGAAGAAACGGAACCGGACGCCGCTGTCCGGCAGGGCCGACGTTGTGCGGCCGCCGCCGCGCGGCGTCACGAGCCGACCGAGTTCGCCCGCCTGCCATTCCCCTCGGGCCGCGGCCGGCACGTCGTCCAGGAGCGCGCCGACGACCTGCGACCACGGCCACATCGACGGCGTGCCGTCCCCTTCCAGGCACCGGCCCCAGACAACGAGTGCGCCCCGCCGGTTCGCCTCGGCGCCCGCCGCCTCGAGCAGGCGGGTCTTGCCCACTCCGGGCTCTCCTTCGACGAGCACAAGCCCCGTGGATCCGGCGAGTGCCGACTCCACCGCATGCCGCGCCACGGCCAGTTCCTCGGCCCGGCCGACCAGGCAGTCGGTGGTGGGAGCCGCCGGAGGTTCGGAGGGCATCTCCTCAGCCGGTGCCCGTTCCAGCACCCGCAGGTGAGCGGCGACCAGCGCCGGGCCCGGGGCGACGCCCAACTCCTCGGCCAGCCGGGCGCGGACGGTCCGGAACACCGACAGCGCCTCGGCCGGCTGGCCGGCGGCAGCCAGGGCACCGATGAGACTCGCCTGCACTCGCTCGTGCAACGGCGCCATCCGGGCGGCCATGTGCAAGGACGGGAGCACGCGTTGGGGCCGGCCGAGCCTTGTCGCCAACTCGGCTGCCGCCAGGCAGGCGTGGTGGAACTCGTCGTCCAGCCCGGCGAAGATCGCCATACCGGTCGAGCCGTAGGCGACCCCGTCGCCCGCCGAGCCCTGCCAGAGCCCCACCGCTTCCAGGTACCCGTCGAGTGCCGCGGCGGGTTGCCGCTCCGCGACGCGACCCTCGGCCTCGGCGACCAGTTCACGGAACCTCACGACGTCCAGCGTCCCGGGGGCAGCCTCGAACAGGTACGCGCTGCCGCGACGCCGCAGGTACGAGCCGGGTTCACGCGCGGCCAACGCCGGTTCCAGCAGCCGCCGCAGCGCACCGACGTACTTCTGGAGGATGTTGACCGCCGAGGCCGGGACGTCCTCGGCCCAGATCAGGTCCACCAACTCGCCGATGCTGACCGGCTCGCCCGCGCGGGCGAGGAGAACGGCGAGCAGATACGCCTGTTGCGGAGGACCGGGGTCCAGTTCCGCACCGTCCCGCCAGATCCGCAACGGACCGAGCACCTGCAGACGCAGAGAGGCGCCGGAGGAGGCCATTCCCTTTTCCACTCCCAGTCCCGGGTCGCCCCCGCTGCCGTCCGCTGCCCGTGGCGACCGAAGTTACGCTGCGGGGACAGCGATGACTACCCCTGTTCGTCCGGAAGGGCCGGGCGACGGCCAGGGGCGACAGCAGGGCTCGCGGCAGGTCCTCCGGCCGGGCGACGCACCGAACGTCACCGGACCGGACAGGCGCGGGTCGCGCGGACGGTGACCGCGCCGCCTACGAGACCGACGACCGGGGGATGTTCTCCACCGACGAGTGGGCGGCAGGGCCGTCTGTCCGCCGATGCACGCAGCCTGGCCGAACCGGCTTGATGCCGACTGAATGATCACTGAAGGCCACCCGGAACCAGGTCCCGGTCTCGTTCCATTCCTGTCCAGTGCCACGCCCTAGCTTTGCGTCGAGCGTGAGGGTGCCGAGCCGTGGCGCACGCGCCCCGCAAGCGCGGTTCGAAGAAGAGGCCGTCAGCCGGACGGTGGGGGAGAACCCGAAACCCACTCCGGTCCTTGTCGGCCGTCATCCGAAGGAGAGACAGGTCCATGGTGAGCGGGAATCCGACGATCGTGCTCGTACACGGAGCCTTTGCCGACAGCAGCGGCTTCAATACGGTGGCGAAGAGGCTTGTCGCCGATGGCTATCCCGTGGTCGCCGCGCCGAATCCGCTGCGGGGGCTCGCCTCCGACGCGGCACACGTGAAGGCGCTGCTGGAGAGCATTGCCGGACCGATCGTGCTGGTCGGGCACTCCTACGGCGGAGCGGTCATCTCCACCGCCGCCGCGGGGAACACGAACGTGAAGGCACTGGTCTACCTGGCGGCGTTCGTGCCGGAGACAGGTGAGAGCGCGCAGGCGCTGGTCGAGAAGTTCCCGGGCAGCACCGTGGGCGAGTCCCTGAAGCCGGTGCCGCTGCCCGACGGTCAGGTCGATCTGTACATCGACCCGAAGGTTTTTCACCCGCACTTCGCGGGGGACGTGTCGGCCGAGGAGGCCGTCCTCTACTCGATCACGCAGCGCCCGGCCACCGGCGCCGCCCTGGGTGAGCCCGCCGCCGGTCCGCAGGCGTGGCACACGATTCCGAGCTACAACCTGATCAGCGGATCCGACCGGATCATTCCGCCGGCGGCGCAGGAGTTCATGGCCCAGCGCTCCGGTGCCAAGGTCCAGGTCGTCGAGGGTGCCTCGCACATGGTGTTCGTCTCCCGGCCGGGCGCGACGGTGGCTCTCATCAAGGCGGCGGTGCAGGAGCAGGGACAGGGACAGCCGCAGTGACCTTTCCGTGCAGCGCGAGTGCACCGACCCGACCTGAGGGGACGACATGCACAAGAGCTTGAAGGCGATGACCTGGGCCCTGCGGATCCACCTGCTGTGGTACGTCATCGCCAATCTGGCGCAGGTACTGCTGTGGTGGCTCCTCACGCCGGACCGCTTCTTCTGGCCCCTGTGGTCGATTGCGGGATGGGGCGTCGGGCTGGTGATCCATTTCTGGGTCTTCCGTTCGAAGTCCCGTTCGCTCGCCCACCCGCCCGTGATGTGAGGCTCGGCACCGGCGCGTGCGCCCAGCGGCCGCAGCCGGGCTCAAGCCGGCTGCGGCCCGGGCCGTACCCGAGTACGCAGTGTTCATTTCAACCAACAGAGGAGAATTGTGTCCGCGAAAGTACTGCCGGGCCGTAACACCGCCGCGATCGAAAGTGGCCTGGTCGTCTTCCACATCGGGCTTCGGATCAACCGGTTCCGGGCGCTGCGCAGTTGGGTTCCCGCGTTCAGGTCGATGCCGAAAATGCTGCGCGAGCTGTCGGAGGAGAAGAGCCGCGGTCTTCTCGGGTACCAGCTGCTCTTCGCCGGCCCGCGGGACTTCTACGTCACCCAGTACTGGGCGGACAAGGAATCGCTCCTTGCCTACGCCCACCAGCAGGATGCGGTGCACAGGCCCGCTTGGGCGGCGTTCAACCGACGGGCACGTGACGGAAAGGGCAATGTGGGCATCTGGCACGAGACGTTCATCGTGTCGGCGGGCTCCTACGAGTCGGTGTACGTCGACATGCCCGAGTACGGCCTCGGTGCCGCGACGGGTGTCGTCCCAGTGGGTCGACGCGGGGACACGGCGGCTCAGAGACTGAAGGGAGCGAAGGACTAGTCGGGCAGTGCAACCACGCGTCATCGCCGAACCGATCGGCTGCACTCGGGCAGCCGGATTCTCCTGGTCGCACGGCGGTGACACTGGTGCTGTTCCGCTGGATCACGGAGGCCCGCCGGCTGCGGCACTCCCTGGCCGTCGGCGCAGCCGTCCCGCCATGGCTCCGGGACTCAGCCGGCCGGCAGTCGCAGTCGCCGAGGAACCACAGGTACAGGTGGTGTCCACCGAGCGCTGTCCGCCCCGGCTTGATCGGCGCGCGGGAACCGATCGGGCCGGAGTCGGAGTGCACGAATGCATCCGTGACGCGGCTCCTCGATCACGCTCGGCCCTCGTCGTCGGCCCGGCATGAGTTGCCCGCCGCAGGTAACTACCGTTCCGTCAGGCGCCGATGCCACCAGCCGAGCCCGGGTTTCACCGGAGCGGTCGGATCGGGCAGGGTCCGCCGTTCGAACTCGTCGTCCAGCCGCCCGACGACCGCTCGCAGTTCACGCCGAGCGCGCGACGGCAGGGCGTTCAGCATCACTTCGACGGTGTCGCGGCCGGAGACCGGATCGTGGCACGGGCAGTTGGCCAACGGGACGTAGAGCCATCGCCCCGGGCCCCGAAGGAACTGCTCGAACTGGTCGTGTCGACGTTCCCGCATTTCCCCACGATCTACATGATCGGCGTCACGCAATTCCCCGCCCGCACGGTCACGCTTCCCCATGGGGATGATGGATGTGAGTGGATGCCCAACGGCGCGGCCCGAGCCCGCGTCTTCCTGCTGTTCACATGAACGGCGGGTCGACCGGCGGCCATGGGTAGCCCAATCGCTCGGCATCGTGCGAACCTCCCCAGACCTCGGCGGTGGCACGGGGATCGCCTGCGGTCAACCGCGCTTCAAGGCGCTCGGACTGGTCCGATGGATCTTCCGCAGAGATCGGGAGAGTCATCCCGAACTGGATCCAGGGCAGATCTGTATCGGGCCCGCTAGGGGGGTGCATCAGGATGACGTGGATTTGGTCGGGTTGCTTGCGGGAGGCCCAGACGTCTTGCAACTCGCACTCCCACCGGAGGAGCCAGTCCCCGCGTCCCCTCAGCGCCGCCTCGAGCAGCCGCGCGACTGCTCCCGCGGGCCACTTCCAGCCGCGGTCCTCCCCGGCTCTCAGGACTTCGGCCTCGTACTGAGCTGCGGTGAACCGAAGCTCCGGCAGGGCGACATCCTCATTGGCCGGATCGCGCCAGCCCGCCCAGACAACATGATCCCCGTTACGCGTGACCGTTACGTACAGGGCCCCGCAGCACTCCTCCGCGCCGCACCCGGACCAAGCGAGACGGGCCTCGTGCAAGGTCGCGGTGGCATGCAACGGCCCGTTCCGGTCCAACAGATACCGGGGGCCCACTCCCAGGTACCGGGAGCCTCCCACGCCACCGGGGACCATCTCGGCCAGAAGATCCCGGCCGTTGACGATCGGGCGGACCTCCAAGCCGCCCTTGTCGGGCGGTGGGCACACGATGCTCAGGCTGAGAAGGTCCGGTTGTGTGGTCATCGGCCAATGGTCGTGGAGTCAGCCACAGCTGTCATGTGGATTCGCTGGGCCCTGCTCGAGTCGGTAGTTCGTGCTGCTGTCAGGCAGGCCGGCCTTCGGACCCCCCTCCGGAAGGTCGGGATGACAGCCTGGGGAATTACGCGGGCTCTGGCGCTGATCTTGTGACGCTGCGTCGGCCTGACGGCCTTGGTGTGCTGGCAGAAGTGGTCGGGTACCTCTAGCTGGACGACGGGCTGATCGCCCTGCAGGCCATGCATCAGCCGCTCGCCCAAGGTCAGCGTGCCCGGGCGAGGTCCAGCAGGTGGTGCATGACCGCCACCGGCAGTGCCGGATTGCCTGCGGCAGCCGCAGCATGTGCCGGCAGGGTGAGCCGCCGGAGCAGTTCGTTGGTGGGCAGTCTGGGGTCGCGGATCGCCCAGTGGCCCACCTCGGGGTCGTCGGCTAGCCGCAGCACCAGCTCTGGCCCGGCCTCCGGGTCGTCCAACGAGGCGTGCCGCAGCCGTGGGTTGGGGTCGTCGGCGAACCGGGCCAACCCGGGCCGGGAGAAGTTGCGGTGGTAGCGGTACCCCGACCAGTACCGGTCCTGCACGGTGGCGTACAGCTCCACCAGCAGGTCGTGCGGCGCGTCCTCGCACGACTCGGCCAATCTGCGCCGCACCCACTCGTCCTCGTCCGCGGCAAGTAGGGCCGCCACGTCCGGCGCCAGGTGCGGCTGAGCCGCGAGCACCCGCCGCAGCCCCACGTGCGCCGACCTCGCGATCCGGCGGGCCGCCTCCGGGTCCGTCGCATGCCGTGCGATCCAGGGTGGCGGAGACCAGAAGTCCTGCCACACCGTACAGGGGATGGCCGTGCGCTGTTCCTCCGTCAGCTCCTCCCGCATCGACACCGCGAGCCGGACGTCGTTCTCGGGATCCTCCGCCAGTCGCAGGGCCAGGACGGTCGGTACCGCGGGATCAGCGGCGGCCTTCATCCGCACCGTCGGATCCGGGTGTGCCACCCGCTGCTCCGACGTCAGCACGGACGGCGGCTCCCGCACCGCGACGGGCGGCTTCTCACTCCCGCTGACGATCCGCCGGATCTTCGGGTCCGGGTCCTGCGCAAGGATCTCCAGCACCCCGGCAGGGATAGGGCGCTTGTACTCGAAAAGCATCACTGCGTATACGAACCGGACCCGGGGCTCCGGATCCCGCGCGAGCCGGGCCAGAACGTCGCCGTCGGCCGTCGCGTTGTCCGTCACGTCCAGCCGGTGCTGGACCTGCGGCGAAGCCACCAGCAGCTCCGTCGCTGCGGCATCCAAGGTCCTGTACCGGAGCCAGCTGCCCGGTATCGGCAGCTCGTCGAACTCCAACAGCCGGGCCAGCGCCTCCACCGGCAGCGCCTGATTGCTCGCCAGCCCCTGGAGCCAGCCGTCCACCACATCGCCATCCGCAGCTGCCCGCGCCAGCGCCCCACCCAGTCCGTCCATCCCGCCATTCTCGCTGTCGAGCCGTGGGCTCGCCGCTGGCCAGCGCGACCAGGCCCGTCCAGCACTGGCGCACGCCCGGCTTGGAGGAGCCGGAAAGGGAAGCTGGGGCCCGGTCGCGGCTGCCGTCGCGGTTTCTTGATCGGCACTTGCGGGGCTGTGTGTTCGTGTCGCTGCTTCGTGAAGGTTCAGAGAGCGTTGACAGTTCGGGCCGGTGGTCCGGCCGGACACCGGTCCTGGTGCAAGTAGATGTGGTCGGCCGGTCCGTTTGGTGCCCGCAGGCAATGGGGTGCGGGACCAGCGGCGATCGTTGCATGGGGGACTGCCAGCGCTGGTCCGGTTGGTCTCCGCGCGGGCCCTTGTCGGTGATCACGTAACTCGTCTCAGCGCTGATCTTGTGGCTGGTCATCAGGTTCTATGCAGGATCCGCTTGCGTAGAAGGTCGAAGTTGGCGCGGCCGTATCCGGTCCGCTCGATGAGCTTGACTCTCGTGTTCTCTCCCTCGACCTGGCCGGAGCTCCAGGGAGTGGACAGTCCGGCAATGACGGCGTCCTGGTCCCGGCGGAGCCCGTTGGTCAGGGAGTGCAGCGCGGGCAGGGGGTCTTGCTCGAGGCGCTCCATCCAGTCGGGCAGCTGGTCGCCGCGCAGGTCGCGCATCATCTCGGCGAAGTCGCGGACGTGGTCGGTGACGGCGTCGAGCTCGGGGCAGCCGGCGCGGATCTCCTTGAGAGTTCGGTCATGCGCGAACAGCGGTCCGCAATCGCCGCAGCGCTTCAAGCCCGGGCGGGGAAGTCAGGGGGCCGGCGTAGGGGGAGGCAAGGTCGCGCAGGACGAGGGCCGGGTCGTGCAGGGCCACATGCAGAGCGATCGTGGGGTGGAAGCCGGAGACGTCGACCTGACCCGTCCCCGACAGTCCTGTTCGGCGGGCTGAGACGGCGTTCCTCCGGAAAGCCGGTGACCGGCGCTGCGGTGGCAGCCCGGGAAACCCGGCACCGTACTGTGTGTCGCGCGGGACGCCGAAGGCCTCCGACGCCCACGACAGAGAAGAGACGCCATGCACACCGCGGCCAATGGGACATGGCCCTCACCGTGGTTCCGGCAGTTGCGGAACTGCCCGGCCCCGCGGCTGCGTCTGCTCTGCTTCCCGCACGCCGGAGGCGCGGCCAACTTCTTCCGGCCCTGGTCCGGGCTCGTGCCCGACGACGTCGAGCTGCTGGCCGTACGGTACCCGGGACGCGAGGACCGCATTGCCGAACCGCCGGCGCGGAGCATGGAGGAGCTCGCCGAGCCGATCGCCCAGGCATGCGCGGGGCTCGCCGACAGGCCGCTGGTGTTCTTCGGGCACAGCATGGGCGCGTCCGTGGCATTCGAGGTCGCGGCACGCCTGGCGGCGGGTCCCCTCGCGCCCGGACTCGCGGCGTTGTGCGTCTCGGGCAGGCCCGGACCGGGAAAGACCCGCTCACGGGGGCTCGCCGACGCCACTGACGAGGAACTGGTCGCGGACCTGGTCTCCATGAGCGGCACCAACGCGGAGGCCCTGGCCAACCCAGAGCTCCGTGAGCTGTTCCTGCCGATGATCCGGGCCGACTACCGCCTCCTGGACCGCTACGGGGACCATCTCGCGCCCGGGAGGCTGGATGTCCCGGTCGTCGCCTACTACGGCGACCAGGACGAGCACGTCGACGAGGACGCAGTGAACGCCTGGTCCGCGGTGACCCGGTCGGGCTTCGCCGCGCGCTCCTTCCCCGGCGGGCACTTCTACCTCGAACAGCACGCGGCGGCCCTGGTCGCCGACCTGTTCGCCCGCCTCGACGCGAGTGCTCCGCACCCGACTTCGGCCTGAGCACGTGATGCCGGGGGCCGCGAGCGCACGGCCTTCGGTACGGCAATCAACGCATGGTCCCGCCAAAACGGCGGGGCGTTGCAGGGCCGCCGGAAAACCCCTTGCTCTGTGAGGCGCCGCTTGGTGGGATGCAGGCGCTTCGACCGCGGGAGGGGACAGGTTGGCGGTATTCGGGTGTGCGGGCTGCGGGGCGGTCCTGACGGAGGCGGTGTCGGAGGTGGCGTTGCCGATCCACCTGGCCGACACCCACTGGGAGACGCTGCATCCGCCCTTGCTGGAGTCCGGTTCCTACGCCGTAGATCCCGCGCTGTACGCGTTGTCGGACACTGTCATCCTCGCGCCCGGCGACATGCGCGGCACACGGTTGATCCTTGAGCGGGCCGACGGCTACTGCATGGGGATCGACGGGAGGGACGGGCCGAACCTCGCGTGCCTGGGCTGTGATCTGCCGGTCGCGACGAGGATGGACGACTGCGGGTACTGGCAGCTCGTCCAGCTCGAACCGCAGGCAGTGGTGCGGCTGCCGGGCCCGCCGGAGCGGCCGGTCATGGACTGGGCGGAGCTGCCGAGTGCCGGGGCGCTGGAGAACCGGCTGAGCGAGTTCCGGGACATCCCGGCGGGCGTGGCTCTCGCACGGGTGGTGGTGGCCGCCGGGGGTATGCCGGTCGAGGTGGCGCCGGGACCGGTGGACGAACTCCTGGGCCGGGCACTCGGCGCGCTGTTGCCCGCCGGGGAAGGCGCGAAGCGGTTGGACTTGGCGGGCCCGGGGTTCGGCGAGCCGGCCGCTGACCTGGTGCTGGTCCCGGTCCATCCGCAGACCGGAGAGGTGTGGCAGCCGGGTGGCGACGCGCTGCCGGTACCCATGGACGCCGGGCTCTGGGCCGAGCTCGCCTTTCCGCCGTACCGGACCCGGCTGCCGGCGGTCGGTGGGCTGCCGGCAGGCGTGGAGCGGGACGATCCGCTGCCGCCGCACCCGTCGTACCTCTTCCAGCCGTCCGGGAAAGCGTTCCAGTACACGCTCGCGCGGATGCCCGCCGCCAGGGAACCGTGGCTGCGAGAGAGCTACGACCGGGCCGCCCGATTGCGCTGAGTGGACCCGGGCTCCGGTGCCGCCGACGTGCTGCTCACTCACGCCCCTCCGCACCGGAACGGCCCTGCTTGAGCAACGACTTCCAGGAACGGTGCCGCTTGAACGGCGTCTCGAAGAACCGGGCGAACAGCCACGCGCCCAGCACCGAAACGGGCAGCGCCACGGCGAGGGCGAGCAGGAACGTGGGCAGGCCGGGGGGCACGAACCGCGGGGCGATGCGCCGGACGACGGTCATGACGATCGGCAGATGGATGAGGTAGAGGCTGTACGAGAAGCCGCCGAGGCTGCTCAGGGGCCGTGCGGTCAGGAGGCGTACGAGAACGGCGGGGCGTCCCGTGGCGACCGCGGCGAGCAGCATCGCCATGGCGGGCGCGATGGCCAGGTCGATCCAGAAGTAGTGGTTCACCGTCCACACCGGTCCCTTGGCGATGCCGAGAGCGAGGACGGGAACGACCGCCGCGGAGGCCAGCCAATGCCAGGGCAGGCGCCGCACCTTGGCCGATGCGGCGACGACCCCGGCAGCCGCCACGCCGGCGACGAACGCGGGTGCGAGGTGCGGGGTCAGCCAGTTGTCGCCCTCCACGGGGGAGGCGTTGGCCGCCGTCAGGCCGCGGACGACGACCGGGAGCGCCACGCCCGCGACCAGGGCCACGGCACCCAGTCTGCGCCGCACGAACAGGAGGAGCGGGAAGACGAGGTAGAGCTCCGCCTCGACGCCGATCGACCAGAACGCCCCGTTCGGCGTCGGCGCGGTGACCATGTCCTGGGCGAGGAGCCCGTACACCAGGACGGACCTGCCCGTGGGCGGACCGAAATGCGAGGCCGGCACCACGAACCACGCGATGAGCAGGCTCATCACGAGTGCCGCCCAGTACGGGGGCAGGATGCGCCAGGCCCGGCGGCGCAGGAAGCGGGCCAGTCCGTCGGTCCGCCAGCCGTTGCGTGCCGGAGTGACGGCGAGGGAGAAGCCGGAGACCACCAGGAAGAAGACGACGGCGAGCCGGCCGAACATCAGCCCGTCGAGCCACCAGGGAGCCGAACTGTCGGGGTAGCCGGGGAACGTGTAGAGCCAGCAGTGGAAGAGGACCACGTACAGAGCGGCCAGGCCGCGGAGGCCGTCGAGGCCCGCCACGTGCTGCTGCCGCACGTGTCCCACCGGAACGGGAGCGGGCACGGGAGCGGGCACGGGCACGCCGAGGGTGCTGCTCGCGGGAGGACGGCTCGCCTGCACTGAGATCGTTCGGCCCCTTCTGTCGCCGGGCGGCACACCGCCGACCCGGCGCGACCCGCAGTGACGGATACGCGGCGGGCGGCCGAGCGGTTCAACGGATCGACGTCGCCCGTCACCCGTTTTCCCCGAGTGCCCGCCCGTTGCCCCTTTCCACACCGAATGTCACGTTTTCGGCTGGTGCTTTGTCGTAAGGGGTGTGAGCAGGGCGGAGCCTGGCGATTGTGCGGGCCGACCCGCCGTTGTCCGGTGCCGGGATCCCCGCGTCGCCGCATCCGAAGGACCCGCAGCCCCGCGGCTGTTCGCCCTGCACGGCTGAACCATCCGCTCGGAAAGGACTTCCCATGACCCGTCTCTCGATGGACCCCCGTGCCCGTACTCCGCTCGTCCTGCTGGCCGCGGCCGCGGCCGCCGCCGGCCTCCTCGCCACGTCGGTCGATGCGGCGAGCGCGACGAGCACGGCGAGCACGGCGAGCACGGCGAAGGCCGCTTCCCCGCAGCGCGCCAAGCCGACCGTCGTGCTCGTGCACGGGGCGTTCGCCGACTCCTCCAGTTGGAACGGTGTCATCAAGAAGCTGAAGAAGGACGGCTATCCGGTGGTGGCCGCGGCCAACCCGCTGCGGAGTCTGAGCGGCGACGCCGCCTCCGTCAAGAGTGTGCTGGCCGCCGTCGACGGGCCGGTGGTCCTGGCCGCGCACTCGTACGGCGGCGCGGTGATCAGCAACGCCGCCCGGGGCTCCGACAAGGTCAAGGCGCTGGTGTACACGGACGCGTTCCTCCCCGACAAGGGCGAGAGCGCCGACGATCTGGCGGGCAAGTTCCCGGGCAGCGTCATCGGGCAGGTGCTCCGGCCCGTCCCGATCACGAATCCCGACGGTTCCAAGGACGTGGACCTGTCCATCGACCAGTCCCAGTTCCGTCAGGCGTTCGGTGCGGACGTGCCCGCGGGCACCGCCGGGCTGATGGCCGTCACGCAGCGGCCGGGGACGGGCACGGCCCTGCACGAGCCTTCCGGTGAACCCGCCTGGAAGACGATCCCCTCCTGGGCCCTGGTCGGCACCGACGACCGGATCATCCCTCCGAAGCTTCAGGTGTGGATGGCCGAGCGCGCTCACGCCCACATCGCGACGGTCCGCTCCTCCCATGCCGTGACCGTGTCCCACCCGGACGCCGTCGCCCGCGTCATCGAGCAGGCGGTGCGGACGGTGCGCTGACCGGCACACGGGGCGGAGTGGGGCGGCTGCAGGTCAGGTGCGCCGCCCCACTCCGTGTCGCGGTGGCTCACCACCACGTGGTGGGGTAGACCTCTCGTTGCAGGCGGGACGAGGCCATCTGTGCCATGACCAGCAGGGCCAGTCCGGCGGCCAGCAGGGGCACGAAGAGATGGGCCGGCGGGTTCGTGAGCATGATCATGACGGCGGTCGCCATCGCGGGCGGGTGGGCCGCCTTGAGCACGAGGACGAGGCCGCAGGCGATGCCGCAGGCCACGGCTGCCGCCCAGGGCCCGTGCCAGCCGAAGGCGAGCACCACGAAGCAGACGAGGCAGGACAGCAGGTGGCCGCCGAAGACATGGCGCGGCTGCGCGAGGGGCGAGCCGGGGGTCGCCGTGACGATGGCCGTCGTGGCCGCGAGCGGCGGTATCAGCACCGTCTGGTGGATGAGCGTTCCCAGGGCCACCACGAGGGCCAGTCCCACCGACGTGGTGACGGCCGCCGACACGACCGTGCGCCGCGCCGGCCGCGGCTCCGTGGAACGCCACCACCGGGCCGGCGCCCGCTCCGCGGGGCCGGCCGGGGCATGCGCGGTCACGGTGGTCTCGGGCGGGCTAGTCGCCATGGCGCCGCCTCTCCCGATCGCGGCCCGTCGTGGGGCGGGATCCGGACGCGGCGCAGGGTGGGGGAATGCGCGGGAGCAGCACGGGAACACCTCGGATTCGGCCCCGACTCCCGGACACGGCGGGTTCGTCGTCCGTGGTGCGGGGCACGCAGAAAATCCTGAGGTCCCGGCCCTCCGCGTGTCCAAATGCGGCTTTTTATCGCTTGATCGATACCGCCTATCGAGGCACTTCCGCCCGCTTGCCCCGGCGCGGCGGTGGGGGTTGCTACGACGCCGCGACCCCGGCCTCCCGGCCCGCCTCCTCAGGGGCACCGGCCGTGAACGTGACCGGCAGCCACGACGGCCCGCGCAGTCCGCCCATCCGCCAGCGGATCTCCTCCGGCGGCACGGCGAGCGCGAGCCCGGGGAGGCGGCGCAAGGCCGTGCCGATCGCGATCTGGCCCTCCAGGCGGGCCAGCGGGGCGCCGAGGCAGTAGTGGATGCCGTGGCCGAACGCCAGGTGGGCGCTGTCGCCGCGGGTGATGTCGAGCCGGTCCGGGTCGGGGAAGCGCTGCGGGTCGCGGTCGGCGATGGCGGAGGCGATCAGGACGGTCGCGCCGCGCGGAACGGCCGTGCCCGCGATCTCGACGTCCTCCCGCGCGAAGCGCGCGATGCCGGGGCTGACGGGACCGTCCCAGCGCAGGAACTCCTCGATGGCGCCGGGCAGCAGTTCCGGGTCGTCCCGCAGCATGCGCAGCTGCTCCGGGTGGGCGAGCAGCGCCGTCACGCCGCCGCCGATCAGGTTGACCGTGGTGATGTAGCCGGCCACCAGCAGCAGGAAGCACATGGCGATCAGCTCGTCCTCGTCGAGCCGGTTCTCCTCGTCCCGGGCGGTGATGAGGGCGCTGAGCAGGTCGTCGCCGGGCCGGGCGCGCTTGTCGTCCAGGAGGCCGACCAGGTAGGCGCGCATCTGCCGCCAGGCCGCGTCGACCTTCACCGGGTCCGGCGGCTCCGCCCCGCGCATGATCATCTCGTCGGTCCACCGCTGGAAGTCGTCCTGCTCGGTGGACGGCACCCCGAGCAGCTCGCTGATCACGGTGACGGGGAGCGGCAGCGCGAAGTCGGCGACGAGGTCGGCGCGCCCCTCGGGGACGATCGCGTCCAGCAGGCGGTCGGTGACCTCCTGGATCCGCGGCCGCAGCTCGGCGATGCGGCGGGCGGTGAACGCCTTCGAGACCAGCCGGCGCAGACGGGTGTGGTCGGGAGGGTCGGAGCGCAGCATGCTGCTCAGCATCGACTCGCGCTCCGTGACGGGCAGCATCTCCATGAGGCGGGGGTCGGACGCGTCGCGGACGTCGCTGCTCAGCCGGGGATCGGAGAGGGCGGCGAGACCGTCCTCGAAGCGTGTCACCAGCCAGGCCTCGACACCGCCCGCGATGACGGCCCGCCGTACCGGGCCCTCCTGGCTGAGTTCCCGGTACAACGGGAAGGGGTCCGCCACGAAGGCCGGGTCGGCGTAGGGGAGAAGGACCGGTTGCCGGCTCATCGTGCCTCCGGAACGTGGGGGCGCGCGTCGGGACCGGCGCGCGAGGCTGTGATCACAATAAGAATATTATGTACCGATATGGCGGTGTCTGTGCACTGCCGGAGGGGCAGGGCGCGGATGGAACGGACCACGTGCTGTGTGGTGGGCGGCGGCCCCGCGGGCATGGTGCTCGCCCTGCTGCTCGCCCGGGCCGGGATCGCGGTCACCGTGCTGGAGAAGCACGGCGACTTCCTGCGCGACTTCCGCGGCGACACCGTGCATCCCTCGACCCTCGCCCTGCTGGACGATCTCGGCCTCGCCGAACGCTTCGCGGCGCTGCCGCAGCGCCGGGTGCGCACCCTCCAGCTGCCCGTCGGGACCGACGGGTCGCTGGTCACCGTCGCCGACCTCGAAGTGCTGCGCGGCCCCTACAACTATGTGGCGATGGTGCCCCAATGGGACCTGCTCGGACTTCTCGCGGACGAGGCCGGGCGCGAGCCGTCCTTCGACCTGCGGATGAACACCGAGGCGACCTCCTTCCTCATCGAGCGCGGCCGCGTCACCGGGGCGCGCTACCGCACCTTGGAGGGACGCACCGGCGAGCTGCGCGCGGACCTCACCGTCGCCTGCGACGGGCGGGGATCACTGGCGCGCTCCCGGCCGGAACTGGGCCTGCGCCGCTACGACTGCCCCATGGACGCCTGGTGGTTCCGGCTGCCCCGGCACGACGGCGACCCGCACGGACTCGTCGGCGGCGCCGGCGACCGCTTCCTGACCGCGATGATCGACCGCGGCGACTACTGGCAGTGCGCCGCGCTCATCCCCAAGGGCAGCGACGCCGAGCGCCGCGCCGACGGACTCGAGCGCTTCCTCACCGACTACGCCACCGCCGTGCCGTGGCTCGGGGACCGCACCGGCGCCCTGCGCTCCTGGGACGAGGTCAAGCTCCTCGACGTACGCCTGGAACGGCTGCGCCGCTGGCACCGCCCCGGACTGCTGTGCATCGGCGACGCCGCGCACGCGATGTCCCCGGTCTTCGGCATCGGCATCAACCTCGCCGTCGAGGACGCCGTGGCCACCGCCCGGCATCTCGTCGAGCCCCTGCGCCGCGGCGGCGTCGGCCTGCGCGACGTACGCGCTGTGCAGCGCCGCAGGCGGCCCACCACGGCCGCCACCCAGACCCTCCAGCGGATCGCCCACGCCCGGGTCATCGCCCCCGTGCTGCGCGGGGAGCCGCCGTTCGGCAGCGCCGCGCGCGGTCGACGCGTGGCCAACGCGCTCGCCGGCTCGCGCCGGCTGCGGCGGCTCCCGGCGTACTTCTTCGGTTACGGCGCCCTGCGCGAACGCCCCCCGGCCGCGTCCGTACGGTGAACTCCCGGGCGGAACGGGAGGTTTCGCCGCGCGGCCCACGGCCCCGCTGCGACACTGGGGGCGTCCGGCGCACAGCTCGCGCGGTCGCCCCACGCGAAGGAGCAGAACCCGATGCCGCTGAAGTCGTACGGAGTCCTGGTCGCCCGCGCGACCGGCGTTCGCCGGGAGGGTGCCTCCGACACCCCGCACTATCAGATCCACCTGACCGACGGCGGCGGCACCCACTACCGAGCGGCCGTCAACGTCAGGTCCCAGGAGGAGCCCTCCGAGCTGCTGTACCTCGTCGAGGACGACCTCCGGCACCCCCTCACCGAGCCCCTCGGCGACCTCGGAAGCGGCTGGAACACCCTCCCGGCCGGTCCCGGCGGCGCCAACCTCGACTACATCCGCGGCAATCTCCTCGACCCCGCACGGATGCGCACCCTGCCGCCGGACGCCCAGGGCCCCGACAACGACCTCGCCGACCTCCTCGACCACTACGTGCAGCGCGCCGTCGCCGACCCGGACGCGCGGCTGTACGTCTTCGGCGAGCGCTGGGGACCCGAACCGGGCGTCAAGGACAAGGTGTTCGGCTTCCTGCCCGGCAACGGCGTGCACGACATCCACATGAACCAGGGCAACAGCGGCCGGTTCCGCGGCGACGACGGCGTCTGGCAGGACGGCGGCCTCCTGATCCGCTTCCCCGGCGAGCCGCGCTGGGTCGGCATCTTCCTCGCCTTCCAGAGCCAGGCCTGGCACACCGACGACATCACCGGCCACGCCCTGGAGGACGCGGGCCCGCGACCCGGCGCGGGCGAGGAGCGCGTCCGGATCGTGGCCGCCTTCGCCAATCCGCCCGGTCCCGCCCCCGAGACGGAGACCGTCACGCTGCTCAACGCCTCACCCGCCCCGGTCGACCTCACCGGCTGGACCCTGCTCGACCGCCTGAAGAACGGCTGCGCCGTGCCCGCCGGACCGCTCCCGGCCGGGGCGGCCCTGGCGTTCACGCTCGCCGCCCCGCTCCAACTGGGCAACCGCGGCGGCGCGATCACACTCCTCGACGCGGACGGCCGCAAGGTGCACGGCGTCTCCTACACCGCGGAGCAGGCCGGGCGCGAGGGCTGGACCATCGTCTTCTGAGGAGCCCTCGCGACACACCGGGCGGCTCCGCGCGGGGATGATCGCGACGGACTTTATCGGCTGATAAAGTCCGTCGTTGCGCGGGTGAACCGGCCGGAACGGCCGGACGGCCCGCCCCCGGTCGGAGTCGGAGGAGTGCATGCTTGCGGTCGACGTCCGGCAGTCGCTGCGCGACGGCCGGACCGTGGCGGAGGGCGCGGGGCGCGGATGGCGCTTCGCGGCGCGCACCGTCGCCACGCACGGCGACTTCCTGCTCGCCTTCGTCGACGGAGGGGTGTGCGTCGGCGCCTTCGAGATCCGGGGGAGCCGCTGCGACGACGCGGCGGACGGCCGCTACGTCTTCGACCTCGCCCCGGCCCGCCGCTTCCAGTGGGCCCTCGGCCACCGGCTGCCGCTGCCCCCGGGACGCAACCCCGCGCGCATCCTCACCGGCCAGCACTTGCGCGCGTTCCTCGACGCCGCGCCGCGCGAGGTCCACCGCTCCGGGGAGGCATGAAGCGTGACGAAGTCCCAGCGCCCCGACCCCGTCGACGCCCTCCTGCGGTCCGGACCCCGCCGCACCGCCCTCCCCGAGCCCGCCGAACGTTCCCGGCTGCGCACCGCGTACGGCCTCACCCAGGCCGAGATCGCCGAGGCGCTCCAGGTCACCCGTACCACGGTGGCCGGCTGGGAGGCCGGCCGCAGCGAACCGCAGGGCGCCACACGGGCCGCGTACGCCAAGCTCCTGGACGGCATCGCGGGGCAGCTCGCGCAGGACGCGGCACCGCAGCCGCAGCCGCAGCCCCAGCCGGAACCGCAGCCGCAGTCACAGCCACAGGCCCCGGCCGCCCCCGCCGCGCGGGCGCCGCAGGCGGGACGCCGCACCCGGGACGCCGAACAGGAGGCGCCCGACCCCCGGTTCGTGAACGGCCCACTGGCGGTGCTGGACGGCGACGGATCGGCGTACGGAGCCGGCGGCCTGGTGCTCAGCTGCCCGGCACAGGACATCCCGTCCCTGGTGGAGTGGACGCTGGCGGAGGCACGTCTCGGCGCGGCGCGGCTGCACCGCAACGGCAAGGACGCCGACCCGCTGATCGTGCTCACCGACGCGGCGGCACAACGACTCGGCCTGCCCGCGGAGTTGGAGGACCGCCGCGGTCTGAGGCTGCCCGCGGACCACGCGGTCGTGCGGCGGATCACGCGGGCCGGATGGCAGCTGACCCAGCGCGGCTTCGGCCCGTGGGCCCGGGTGTTCCGGCCCGCGGAGGGCGGCCGGCGCCAGTGCGTGCAACTGGCCGTCCTGCCCTGGGGGGCGCTGGACACGAGGTCGTGGGGCGGTGCCGCCGGCCTGCCGGCGCCCGAACTCGCCCAGATGCTCGCCGCGTACGCCTCCCGCGTGCTGACCCCGCGCGGCTCGACCGCCGTGTCCGGCCTGGAGCTGATGACCGCCCTGCGCCCGCCCACCCGGGCGGTGAAGGACCCGGCGACCGGGGCATGGGTGTCGGGGCCGAACCCCGGCGCGCTCACCGGCCCGGCCGACCCCGCACCGCCCGAGGCCCCCGACGAGCACCCCGTCGTCGCCGCGCTCCACCCGCGCGGTCACCAGCGCACCCCGGACCAGGTACTGGACGAGGAGGCGTACGACTGGATCCGCGACCCGGAACTCCTCACCGACGCCGAGTGCGCGCAGCCGTACGCCGTCGGCGTCGATGTCAACATGGCCTTCGCCGCCGCCGCGAACCGGCTCACCGTCGGGCTCGGCGAGCCCGTGCACGTGAAGGCCCCGGCCTTCGACAAGGCCCTGCCCGGCTGCTGGCTGGTCGACCTGTCCGGCGTCGACCTCGACCCTCGGCTGCCGAACCCCTTCACCCCGCACGGCGGCCGCCCCGAGGGCCCCGCCTGGTACGCCACGCCGACGGTGGCCTACGCCGCCGAACTCGGTCACGGCGTCGCCCCCTTGGAGGCGTACGTGCGGCCCGAGCACGGACCGTACCTGGACGCCTGGTACACGCGTCTGCGCGACGCCTATCTGGCCACCATGGGCGAACTGGGAGTGGTTCCGGGCATGCCGGAAGGCGAGTTCCTCGCCGCGATGGAGCGCCACAAGCGGACCGACCCGGCGCGGGTCGCGCTGCTGTCGGCGATCAAGGCCACCGTCAAGGGCGGCATCGGCAAGCTCCGCGAACGTCCCCAGGGCGC
Source organism: Streptomyces sp. NPDC088732 (assembly GCF_044751205.1). Taxonomy (NCBI): domain Bacteria; kingdom Bacillati; phylum Actinomycetota; class Actinomycetes; order Kitasatosporales; family Streptomycetaceae; genus Streptomyces; species Streptomyces sp. NPDC088732. Next base: position 3,354 of record NZ_JBIVLI010000026.1, on the reverse strand, counting down.
CGGCTACCGGCCCGGCGAGCGCTGGCCGGCCCTGGAACGCCCCACCTGGCGCCCGGACATCAGGGCCGCCGTCATCGCCACCGCCCGCGTCAACATGCACCGCAAGATGCTCAGGCTCGCCGCCGTCGGCCTGCACCCGATCGCGGTGCTCTCCGACTGCGCCGTCTATCTGTCCGACGGCCCCGGCCCCCTGGACTTCCTGCCGTACAGCGCCGACGGCAAGCCCCTGGCGGGCGGTTTCCGCCTCGGGGTCTCGCCCGGCATGGTCAAGCACGAGGGCACCCAGTCGCTGATGTGGGCCGCCGAACTCCTGGAGGACGGGCACAATCCCGCCCGCCACATCAAGGGCACCGACGCCGCCGCCGACGGCGAGTAGGGAGAGTACCCATGGGCGTCCTCGGCGACAGCCTCGACAAGGCGAGCGCGGCGACCTTCACCCGTCCTCTCCCCCAGTCGGCCCCGTCGCGCATGCGGTTCCTTGTCAAGCACGAGAAGGGCACCCGCGCCGTCGCGGCCCTCCTGGGGGTCTCCCAGCGCACCGTCGAGCGGTACGTCACGGGCCAGTTGAAGCATCCCCGCAAGGACCTCGCCGCCCGGCTGGAGAACGCCGTCCGCGAGCGCTGGCAGCCCCGTGTCCGCGAGCGTGCGAAAAAGCGCGCCGCCACCACGGGCGGGATCGTCATCGAGACCCGCGCCCGCTTCGGCTTCACCGCCGCGCCCGGCTCCACCGACGACAGCCGCGTGCGCCTCATCACCCAGTCCCTGCCGCCCGCGTACGCCGCCCGCCTCTTCGCCGCCCAGGACGCCGGGGCCACCGAGCAGCAGCTGCGCGCCATCGCCGCCGAGGGCCTCCAGGAGATCTACTTCAAGGACCGCGGCCGCCGCGCCCAGGGCCTGAACGTCGAGTTCACCGACATCGACTACGTCGAGCTGGAGTTCTGACCGGGCCGCGGCCTACCGCGTGGCGCCAGCGCCTGAGACCGGGCGCGGTACATGCCCGGACGGACAACTCCGATGCACGCATTCGGCCCGACGGTGACGACGGGCGCAAGCCGGCCCGTTTGCTCGTGTTACGGGCGTGAGGTGATCAGCGCAGCAGAAGAACGCCGTGCACCTGCTTGTCGAAGAGTTCGGTCATCCGGTCGAAGACCGTCTGATCCTCGCTGCCACGAGCCGCGGAGAGCTCCTTGCGGCACTGGTGTCGGATGGTCGGCGACCGGGCGAAAGGGTCTGTTCTGTGCTGGGTATCAGCTGCTGAGGTCGAACACGCCCCACGCGGTGAATGGCTCGGCCTGGACGTAGATCCTGCTTCCTCGGCCGACGACCCGTCGGCGGCCGGGAGCAAGGCCATTGGGCAGGGTGAGCACGCTGACCTCCGTTGGCTCGACGGATGTTTCGGTGAGCTCACCGTGGGCGAGTCGGTCCTGCCTCTCGCCGTAGCCTCCGTAGAAGGTGACTCGGTCGCCGTGGACAGCCAGCGCTTTGGCCCCCCGTACGCGGTTCGACCGCACCCTCACGGGCTGGGCGGTGCGGTCGGGGCGTATCTCGACGAGCGGGAAGTCCGTGTAGGGGCACGCCCAGGCGGTGGTACGCGACACGTTCAGCGCGTAGCAGTCGAAGAGGCCGGGGATATGGGCACCGTCCGATGTCCAGGCGAGTCGGCCCGTGGCGCTCCAGCGGCGGATTCCGGCCGGGTTCTCGTCGAAGTGACCGACCCAGATATGGCCGGACTCGTCAACGAGCAGGTGCTCGATGGCGTCCCCGACGGAGAAGGACGAGGTCTCGCGCCCGAGCGCGTCGAAGACCTGGACCTGGTTCGCGTTCTCGTGCCGGCGGGCCCGCGACGCGGCGACGACGAACCCACCGTCCGGCAGGCGGTCCAGGCGCGGCCAGCGGGCTCGCACGGCGCTCAGCTCGGTGAGTTCGACGTTGCCGCTCGGATGGACGGAGACGATCAGCGCGTCGTAGGGCAGGACATCGCCGCCGCGCTGCGGAGCGCGCTCGGCAAGCAGCCAGTGGGCGGCGCCGAAGACGTCGACGGTACTGGTCAGGACGTGGCGGCGGTGGTGCGCTCGGGGGAGGTGGGCGTAGGGAATGAGGGCAGTCTTCTGCACGGGCGGGCTCTCCTTGGTGGGCGGTCATGGCCATCGGTCGATGCGGTGAGTTGCGGCCGGCGGCGCGCGAGCGCTGGAGAGCGGAGCGGGGCACCTAGAGGGCATGGCCCTTTCTGGTCGTCATGAGGTGATCATTGTCGGCATCCAGCCTCATGACAAACCCTTTTGGCGCATTGCGAGGGAAGCGGCCCGCCGCAGCCGGCGGCTGCCGCTCAAGCTCGAGCGGATCGGCCATCGGACGGCGCCGCACCGACAACGCGTCGTCCGGTACCTTGCTCAACTCGCCAAATGAAGTGCTCAGTCACAGCGCGGATGCGCCGGAGCACGACAGTCATCACATCTGGGCGCTTGTCGTCACCAAGGTGGATAGAAGACACAGTGCCCCGGTCAGGGGGTGGGCGAGGCGTCGGTGAGTGACATCCACTGCCGGACGGTCCCCTGGTGGGAGCCGTTTGCCGTGCTTGCGGCCACCGCATCCGCGTCCACGCCGGAGCACGGCGTCCCTGAGCGGGTCAACAGTACAAGCGGCCACTCGGGCCCCGCTCCCGCCGGCGATCCGTCGAAGGCGGTCCAGTCCCAGGGCCCTTCGAAGCGCCAGGCCCGCCCTACTGCGTCGGCGACCTCATCGCCCGGCTGGAGAGCCGAGTACGGCCTCATCAGCAGTTCAAAGGTGTACGGGATCCCGTTGCCGGGGTGGAGGCTGTAGCCCGTGCCGTCGAGATGGCTGTGGTCCGGGAACTCGCGGTAGGACAGGCCGCGGCGCAGCACGGACACGGTGAGGTGGGGGCGCGGTAGCCAGCCGGTTTCCAGCGGCGGGTCGTGATGATCGACAGCTGTCACGTGCACCACCGTCGGGGGTATTCCGACCTGGCAGAGGTCACCCGCCTTCAGCTGCTCCGGCGGCGGGTCGGTTCTGAACAACTCCGTCTCCACGTCGCACGAGACGTGCCCGTCGCCGTTCACGCCAAGGGCGACGATCCCGCTCCAATCCACGAAATCGCTGCCTGTGTCGATGTCCCACCACGGCCACCGCACTGACACGTGACCCCAATTCAAGGACTGTTCGACTTCGGCCAGGGCGAAGGGGCAGGCGACCGACAGTACGTCACCGACCCGGAATTCCCCCACATCCGTCATGACGTCATGCTAAAGGGTGTTGCACAAGCCTGCGCGCGGGCAGGTCAGAGTGGGCGCCGGGCTCGTCTTCTCATGACACGAGGGCGAGGTTGTGCATGTGGGC